>JAJSAJ010000489.1 GCA_024274855.1 Planctomycetota bacterium
AAACAAGAGGACATACGTTGGTATCGATATCAACTCGAGCGAAACAAACAAGAAGACCAGATCATTTGCCCGACTGACCAACATGATACCGGCAACCAAAACCATCAAGCAACCGATCACTTCCGTCGCCAACTGTCGTGGGGCGGATCGAGCAACAAGCAGCGTCAGCAAAACACCGATCACCAGGGCCATCAATCGGCTTGTCTGCCCAAGGTAATCGATTGTCAGTGGGCCGCTCCATCCAGCCTTACCTGTCGCCAAGGACGCCCAAAGAACCGACTCATTCCGCAGCAGAATCCAGCCGACGAACAGGTACGTCAAGACAGCCAACAGCGTCCACAAATGGCGGCCGCGTGTCACGGTACCGCCGATGTAGATCCAGGCGGCGATCAGAATCAAGATGATTTCCGGCCACGCCAGGCCAATCGTGTTGAGATCAACGAACACGCGTCTAGTTCCCTCCTATCGCATTCCGCTCAGCAACCGCAGGCTGGATAACGTGAGCATTCCGAGTTCCATCGCCATACTCGGTTTCCAGCGACTTTGTAGCGGCAACGGAAGCCGCGTCCAAAGCCGGCGTCATCCGCCGCAAAAAGAACCCCGGCTGCAAACCGATCCAAACAACCAGCACGGCCAGCGGGGCCAGTGCCAACGATTCCCGCCACCCAAGATCGCGTATATCCGGCTCGGACTTCACCCGTTCAGGCTCTCGTAACGGACCAAAAAACACTCGTTGCACCATCCACAGCATGTACCATGCCCCCAAGACAACGCCACTGACAGCCAAGACGGAGATCAACCGCAATTGCTCCGGATGAACGGCCGGTTGGTCGAACCAGGCCCGCTGAAACGTCCCTATCAAGATCAGGAATTCACCGGCGAATCCGTTCAACCCTGGCAGGCCAATACTTGAAAAGGTGAAGACTAGCATGAAGAATGCCAGCCGCGGAACGCGGCGAGCCAGCCCACCAAGTTGACTGATTTCTCGCGTGTGATAACGCTCGTACAACATGCCGACCAATGCGAACAGGGCACCGGTCGATATGCCGTGATTGACCATCTGCAACGTACCGCCCTGGACTGCCAATCGATTCAACGCAAACAGCCCGAGCATGCAATACCCCAAATGACTAACGCTCGAATAGGCAACCAACCGCTTGATATCCTTCTGGGCCAACGCAACCAACGCCCCATAGATGATTCCCAGAACAGCAAGCCACAGCATGGCCGGCATCAACATGGCTGTCGCATCGGGCAACATGGCAATATTGAAACGAACAAAACCGTACGTTCCAATCTTCAACAAGATCCCCGCCAGAATGACGCTGCCCGCCGTGGGGGCCTGCACATGCGCCAGCGGCAACCACGTATGAAAAGGAAAAAGAGGTACTTTGATGGCGAAGCCGGCAAAGAGTCCCAGGAAGATCACCAACTGCCACCCAACAGGCTGAATCGGACTGGCCGCAAGAGCCGCAGTCAATTCAGGCATCGAAAAAACCAGGCGGCCCGAAGTCTGGTAGTTCCAAATCACTATCGCCAATAGCGACAAGAACGTCAGCAGACTACCGGCCAGCGTGTAGACGAAGAACTTCCAGGCCGCGTATTGACGCTGCTCGCTTCCCCATATCCCAATAAGAAAGAAGAGCGGAATCAGAGTGAACTCAAAGAAAATGTAAAACAGAATGATGTCCCGAGCGACAAATACGCCCAAGCAACCGGCCTCCAACAACAACAACATGGCGTAACACAACGACTCGCTCGACTTGATCGCTTCCCAGCTAACCAATACCGACGTGACCATCAAGATGGCCGACAGAGCGAACATCCACAGCCCCAAACCGTCCAGACCAATATGAAAACGGATGTCCAAGGCGGACTCCGCTCCCAACCAGGACAAATCGGTAACGGCAAACCCGCTGCCCACCTGTCCATCAGACGGAAAACCGGCCACCAGCACCAACACACACGCTAACGTCAGCAACGTCACAACGAGTGCAGTTACTCGGACCGCATTTCGGCCGAATGGCGCTACAACGCCTATCAAGCCCGCTCCCACGAACGGCAAGAAAACCGCGATGATCAGCAAGTGGCTCGTGTTCATCCGTCGCTTTCTCCCAACGCCTGCTTCACACCTGGCTGAAACGATTCGCCCCTGCCAGATCGCCGACTATCGTTGCCAGTCACCCAGAAACCCTCGCACCACACCATCAGGGACCCACACCACCACCGCCCGAAAGAAACTGATTCAGAAACTGACTGATCGGACCGCTCAGCTGTTGGTCAACAGCCAATAACAAGACCAAGACTCCCAAAACCATGGCGAGTGCATAAAACTGAATCAATCCCGTCTGCATACCGCGCATCAAGTTCCCGAACATACGTGGCAGCCGCCCAACGAGATTCACCGTTCCATCGACAACCCATCGATCGACCGCATTGCAGACCGCGGCGAAGCCATGCAAAGGAAGAATTATTAGAATTGAATAAATCTGGTCCACAAAAAACTTCCCGTACGAGAGCCGATACGGTGACACAAATCGCCCCAACAGCAAGGGAGCGCCTATCACGAGCATCAACAACGTGACTATCTGGCCGATCAGGCTGACCAACCAATGCAGACCGATGCGAGCAGCTGCATGATCAACCACCTGAATCCAGCGCCAGTGCCCCAGTCGCGCCAAGACCTCGGCATCACTCATGCGCGTCAACGAACGGAAATCCATCAGCGACTTCAAGGCCCGTACCGCGCGGCGGTCCCCAAGATACAAATACGTGGCCAAGAAGAGACCGGCCAGAGCCAGCAGCATACTGACAGCAGCCACGGTGAAATGAAATGCGCCAAGCGTCTCGGTTGCGGCCACCGCCCCGGTCAGTGAAGGCGTCTTGCCCAGGAACTCCGCAAACGGATTGGTGCCATTCAGCCAACTCTGGTCGAGGATCAGTCCGATGGCGGCCGCAAATACGGCCAAGACAACAAGTGGCCACACCATGACCGGGGGCGATTCGTGGGCATGGCCCCCCGCTTCCGGTGGAATCACCTCGGGCCCAAAGAACGTCAGATAGACGGCTCGAAACGTGTAGAATGCAGTCAACAGACCGGTGAACATGGCCATGTAGTACAGCCACTGATAGCCGCTGGCCGCCCGCGCCAGCTGCGCATCCGACATCAAGGGCCCCGCTTCCGTGGAAACACTGGCCGAGTGGACTTGGTGGCCGGCCGCCTCTTCACCGGAACGACTCGCCTCCGCGGATCCACGTTGTCGTTGTGCCCATTCCACTTCCAGCAGATGCGCCTTCGAATGGACGGAAGCAACGATCGCATCTTTGCTCCAAAATCCCGAAAGCGGCGCAATGCCGGACAACGCCACGCATCCGATCAGAAATGTCCAAAATGTATACGGCATGCGTTTCCGCAAGCCGCCAAACTGCCGCATGTCGATCACGTTCCCCATCGCATGCATCACACTGCCGGCTCCGAGAAACAAGAGCGCTTTGAAAAAGGCATGCGTAAACAGATGAAACATGCCGGCCGAAATCCCGGCCAGTGTCCCGGTCCCCAAAGCCAGAAACATGTATCCCAACTGACTGATCGTCGAATAGGCAAGCACTCGTTTCAAGTCAAATTGCGTCATAGCAATCAAGCCCGCAAAAAGGGCCGTGAATCCACCAACGGCCGCTACAACCAATTGCCCGTCAGACGAGGCGGAAAACAACGGCGTACAACGCGCAATCATGTAAACACCGGCCGTCACCATGGTCGCCGCGTGAATCAGGGCACTGACCGGAGACGGGCCCTCCATCGCATCTGGAAGCCAGACATGCAGCGGAAACTGAGCGCTCTTGCCGCATGCCCCGAGAAGCAACAACAGACAGATAGCCAACCCGATTCCACCACCCTGATAGTCGTTCGATTCGATGCGTGTGGCTCCAAGAACACCAGGCACCGCCACGGCCCCCAGATGCCCCACCGTTACCGCAGCCGGACCCTCTTCGGAAATCGGCGTATCGTGATAATTCAAGGTTCCATAAGTTGTCCAGATCAGGAAAATCCCCAACATGAACCCGAAGTCGCCTACCCGGTTCACCAGGAATGCTTTTTTTCCCGCAGCAGCGGCCGACGGTTTTTCGTACCAAAACCCTATCAACAAATAGCTACAGACGCCGACAGCTTCCCAAAAAACGAACAGCAACATGAAATTGCTGACGGAGACCAACATGGTCATCGAAAAAACAAACAGCCCGATATAGGCAAAAAACCGCCAATAACCGCGATCCGCGTGCATGTAGCCGATCGAGAAAACGGCGACCAGCGATGAGATCAATGTGACCATCGTCAACATAATGCATGTCAGCGCGTCGATCCGAAGTGTCACATCGATTCGAAAAGGCCACTTCTGATCCAGGTGCTGATCGGCATGGTTTGGCTCGGTATCGGGCCGCGTTTGCGCATCCCCGATGTTTACCCACGACCACACCGATTCCACACGTTGGTACCCCGAGGGCTGATTCCAAACATGGTGCAGCAGTCCAAGACTACAGAAAAACGATGACTAGATCGCCACAACGATCGGCCAATGGCTTTTGTCTCGCAAAACTCGAGGACCGAGCATTGCGACAAGGATTGCGGCCATCAACGGGAGTGCCGGAACCAGAATCATCCATAGTGAGATAGAATCGTACATATCAAATGCGGTCGCGATGTAAGAGCTTTTCTTCGTCCGTTTTCGGCATCCCACCGGCTTGCGTCAACGTCGGCCATGCCTGAGGCTCGACAGGATCCTCCGGGATCTCCTGATCTACATACAATGGGATCCCATCCTCACGCAGATCTTGCCAATCGACCATATCCAGTTGACCGGTACGGCGGGCAAGCATCAGAATCAAGGCTAGAGCAATCGCCGCTTCACATGCGGCAACCGCAATCACAAACAGAACCAGCATCTGACCGCCCCAATCGTTCAGGTAACGCCCCCAACCGACCAGACTGATCGAGATGCCTTGAAGCATCATCTCGGCACATAAGAAAGCGACGATCAGATTCCGCCGAACGATGAATCCAATCAGTCCGATTGCGAACAGCAGTGCCCCGACCAATAAATAGTTGTACAGCAAGGTCATCTCGTTATTCATCATCCGGCCCCTCCTGCCCCATGATCGACGGATCGCGACCGTGAAGCATGATTGCCACGGCACCCACCAATGCGACCAGCAACAGCGTGCCGGCGATCTCGATGCTCATCAAGTGCTTTCCGAATAACTCCGCCCCGAATCGGGCGACATGGGCCGAGTGCAATACGTCCTTGGCAATCGTCCTCTAGCCAAACGCAACCGCCCCCGAACGCACGGATGCAAGGGCGAAAGAGAGAAGACCAACCAGCATCGCGCCAATGACCACCGATACTGATTTGGTGTACCAGCCCCACGTGATCCGGTCGTACGTGTCATGACCTTCCGGCTCAGCCAGCATGATCACAAACAAGAATGTCACGATAATCGCACCGGCGTAGACGGTAATTGTCGCAACACTCAGAAACTGAGCTCCCTGATAGAACATCAGTCCGGCCGTCCCCAGTACCGAAAGGGCAAACCAGATGGCCGTGTAGACGGGCCGGGGTGAAACAACGGCGGCAACGGCGGCTATCAATGTGACACCCGCCAAGATCCAAAAAACGACCTGATCACTGAGCGGGACCAGCGGGCCCATGACACCCCAGAGCAAAAACCCGACACTCATCAGCCCCAAGACCAGGCCGGTCCAACGCGCCAAACGCGTGGTCGACGGCAGCAACAGCATCAAGGCGATTGCCCCGGTCACCAATCCCCACATCAGGGGCAACGTCGCCATGGACGCCGCCACGGCCCCCAGCGTCGACTCGCCTATCTGACCGAGCACGGCGTTCGCAACAACCTGTAAGGGAGCGCCGATCATACTGCCTCCCCCGGTTGCGTTGATTGCATAGGCTCTTGGTCCTTCGTCCGATCAAAAACGCTCAATAGCTTCTCCTTGTCAAAAACCATTTCCTCACGGCTTCGCCCAGTCAAGTTGTACAGGCTGGTCAACTCGATCGCATCGACCGGGCATGCCTCCTCGCACATGCCACAGAATATGCATCGCAATTCGTCAATCACGAAACTCTGCGGGTACTTGTCCCGATCGGGCCAGGGGCTTTCCGACGCCACGATGTCGATACAGTGTGCGGGGCATGCCGTGGCACACATGAAACAAGCCACGCACTTCACACGCCCACGCTCGTCTCGATTCAACCGGTGAACCCCACGATAGATCAATGGATTGTCTATTTGAGGCTCCTCCTCCGGGTAACTCACCGTGACATACCGGCCGCGCAGCGAGTTCACCAGGTGCCGAAATGTCGTGGTTAGACCACTCAGAATCAATGGCACGTAAAGCCGCTCGGCAATCCCTAGCTTCGGATCGTCCAACCACTTGATATCGTGATCACCCGATTTCATCAAATCTATCCGTTTCTACCGAGCCGCTCTCGTTAACAGCGCGACCCAATGTGCGACTCCAGGTCCACCGCCGAACGCAATGGACGATTGTCAGCGACGCGCGGCGTGGCCAACCCAACGACCACCAGCGCCAACGCACAAATGATCCACGAAACGGCGCCAATGACAACCGTCCATCCCATTCCATCTAACTGCCAGACCAACCGCACCTGGTCCAAAACTGCTACCGTGACAAAGTTCACCATTCCCAGCGGCAGCATGATCTTCCAAGCCAACGCCATCAGCTGATCATATCGAAACCGTGGCCAACTCCATCGTACCAACATGAAAAAGAGGACAACCAATAGGACCTTGGCCCACAACACGAAGATCCGTAAGAAGGCTCCCAACCAACCGACGTCGTCAGTCCAACCAGTAATCCACGGAAGGTGCCAACCACCGAGAAACAGGATCACAATCAACACGGCCGCCGTCACCAAATGCAGAAACTCGGTCAGCAAGAAAAGTAGCAACCGCATTCCGGAATATTCCGTGTGGTATCCACCAACCAACTCTTGCTCGCATTCCGGTAGATCAAACGGCAACCGAGCGGCTTCGGCCAAGGCAGCCGTGACGAAGATAATGAACCCCAAGGGCTGCAGAAGTACGTACCATCCATCGGCCGCTTGATGCGTCATAATCGCCTGCAGATCCAGTGTCCCGGACGCCGCGACAACCCCTAACACGGCCAAGCCCATCGGCAACTCATAAGCAATCAGCTGGGCACTCGCGCGCAGTCCGCCCAGGAAACTGTATTTGCTATTGCTTGCCCAGCCACCCAACAGCACTCCGTAGATGGCGATTCCGGAAACGGCCAATACATACACGACCCCCACGTTGACGCCGGGAGCGACAACCAACTGGATCGGCTTCTGAACTCCTTCGACTCCAAAGTTCGTCGGGATCACACTGCCGAAAGGAATCACGGCAAAACCGAAAACGCAGCTGTCAAGATGACGAGCGGCGCCAAAGAGAAGAGCCATTTATCCACACCGGCCGGCACGAAGTCGTGCTTGAAAAAAATCTTCGCACCATCGGCCAACGGCTGTCCTAGGCCAAAGATCCGGATCCGTGTCAGCGGGATACCAACCCGATTCGGCCCAATTCGGTCCTGGATCCAGGCCGCCATTCGCCGCTCTAACAGTACCAAATAGGCAGCTCCACCAGCGAGACCGGCCAGCAGGATGACCACCTTAATCAGTGCTTCGATCGTCGTCACTGTACTACAAACCTCAATAGCGGCTAGGCAAGTTGGTTGACTCGCAGGTCGACGCCCAATTCCGGCACGCCATCAACAGCAGCCTCGAAATACGGAATGGCGCGTGCAATCTCGCCGATCAACTGCGAGCCATTATACAATCCTTCGCGGCCGGCAAGTTGCCAGTAAAACTGCTCCTCCGCCATCACACCCTGCGGTGGACGCAATGCCCGCACAAAGGACTGCAATCGCGACGACTCGCTGACGAATGAACCCGATCGCTCAAACGACGCCGCGGCCGGAAGCTGCCAGTCCGCGCGATCGGTCAACGGTGACGCGAACAACTCCTGAACAATCAACGTATCGACTCCAGAAAACTTCTCGACCGTCAAAGCTCCATTCCAATCCTTCTTGTATCCACCGGCAATCCAAACCACATCATACTGTTCCTTGGCCAATCGCCGTTCCAGGAACGCGTCCCACGAAGTAATTTCGCCGCCCAGTCCATTGGCTACCTCCTGGACACCACGACGATTCGGGCATTTCTCGCCCCGAATCGTCAGACCGTTAGGAAAGGCCGTATCCTCGGAGCGCAGCGGGATGTACCCGAGCACCAATGCGGCTTGCGGATGCAACTGCCGAACATGCGTTGCCAACAAATACGCCTGCTCGACGGTCATGTGCGGCGACAATACGACGGCCGGATTGTTGGCCGATCGCAAAACGGCATTCAGCCGGTTGGTCGCCTCAGCCCACTCGATACCAACCCACTGCTGGTTGTCCCGATACCGTGGCTGAACGAGACGTCGCCGGTCATGAACGTGCTTCCAACCGTAACGCCCCTCATCACACATCCACCATCGATTCACATTCGGATTCTCACGCGGTTTGATTCGATAAATCCGGTCCTGATTCTCTTCGACAAAAACCGAACAACCGGTCGAACAACCGGAACAGACGTGCGCATGGCGTGTCATGAACCAGACACGTTGGCTGTACAGGAAGTCCTTGTCCCCCAACGCACCGACCGGACAAAGATCAACCACATTCCCCGACATTCGATTGTCGAGCGGAAACCCGGGAAACACATCGATTTCCTCATGGGCTCCACGGTTAACAACCATCAACTCACTAGTTTGAGTCACTTCACGACAGAATCGGACACACCGGGTACACATGACACAGCGGTCGACAAAGAGCGTAATCGATCGCCCCACATCACGGCGGCGGCTGTGAAATGGCTTGATGTCGGCTCGACGTTCCGGCTGGCCGTGCAAGAAGTGATAATCCTGCAAGTGACATTCGCCCGCCTTGTCACAGACGGGACAGTCGATCGGATGCCGAACAAGAAGATCTTCTTCGACCATGGCACGTGCCGCTTTGACCTTGTCGCTATTGGTCAGAAAGACGGTCCCGTCCGTGGCAGGTGTCTGGCAAGCGGGGACCAGCTTGGGAAGCATCGAAACTTCACCCGTTTTCGGATCGGTGCGACCGGTTTCGACAAGGCACATGCGACAACTGGCGACGACCGAC
Source organism: Planctomycetota bacterium (assembly GCA_024274855.1). GTDB lineage: Bacteria > Planctomycetota > Planctomycetia > Pirellulales > Pirellulaceae > JAJSAJ01. The sequence goes on from JAJSAJ010000489.1 coordinate 9,242, forward strand.
AGACCCGGATGCCAGCAGAAATGGGGTATGTCAATACCTGCCAACTTCGCCGCTTCGATACCATTGAGCGGCTGATCGTCGTCGATTTCGATTTTCTGTCCGTCAATGATGACCGTGCCCATCTCGCCTTCTTTCACCTGAATAGCGTCCGCTGTTTGCGTCCAATGCCTGTATGCGTAGTCGTTATCCCATCGCTACTTGCCATCGCACTTAGAACCATCCCGTGAAACCAACATGGAGTGCGAAAACACTCGCGGCGGGACACGTTCACCACGAGTTGCGTGCCCGGTGCCACGAGTCCACACGGTACTAACTCGGATGCTCGGCCTCCTGAAGTGCAATGGCCGGGCTTATCCGTGCATAGCCGCCCGGATTCGTCTCGCGAATATACTGCTCGAACTCATCTCGAAACTTGCGAATCGCATTCTTGATCGGCCAGGCGGCACCATCCGACAACCCGCAGATAGTTGTGCCGGGAATAATGCCGATCCCATCCCCGATTTCCAACAAGAGTTCCAGATCCTTCAGACGTCCTTTCCCCGCCTGAATACGTTTGATGATTGCCAGAGCCCACGAGGTTCCTTCACGACAAGGCGTACACTGCCCGCAGCTTTCGTGGGCAAAGAACTGGCAACTGTTGTGGAGAAAGTCAATCATGGAAACCGTTTCGTCCATCACGACGACCGCGGCGGTCCCGAGTCCCAGACAGCCATACTTCCCCGGTCCGGCAAAGTCGAGCGGACAATCGAACTCGTCGTGCCGCAGCAGTCCCATGCTGATACCACCTGGGATGGCCGCTTTCGCTCGTCGCCCCTTCCAAACCCCGCCCCCAAACCGCTCAATCAACTCATCAACCGTCAGGCCGAGCGGTGCTTCGTAGCAGCCAGGACGTTCCACATGCCCGCTAAGACAATACAGCTTTGGACCGAAACTTCCCGGATCACGCGGATTGTCTGGATCAGGGAGAACCCCCATCGTTCGAAACCAGTCCGGCCCACGATCGCAAATGTGACGAACGCACGCAACTGTCTCGACATTATTCACCACGGTCGGCTTGCGAAATGCGCCCTCGACTGCCGGAAACGGAGGCTTAATCCGGGGCCATGCTCGCTTACCCTCCAAGCTCTCGATCAATCCGGTCTCTTCGCCACAAATATACGCGGCAGCACCGCGATGCAAATAGAGATCGAGCGAAAAATCGGTTCCGAAAATATTCTTGCCCAGGTATCCTGCCGCGTAACATTCATCGACGGCAGCCTGCACGCGATCGTAACCCAACGGATACTCATACCGAATATAGAAATAGGCCGTTTCGGCACCTGTTGCAAAGCAACTGAGTATCAGCCCTTCGATGACTTGGTGCGGATCCTGCTCCATCAGGATTCGGTTGTTGAAAGTCGCCGGCTCACTTTCGTCTGCATTCAAGCAAAAATAGATCGGCCCTGGGTGGTTGGGCGGTAGAAAGGTCCACTTCAGCCCGGTGGGGAACCCCGCGCCACCGCGTCCCCGCAAACCACTCGCCTTGACCAGATCCGTCACGTTGTTCGGTGTTGATTCACAAAGCATCTTGCGCAGTGTTTGATATCCGCCAGTCGCTTCATAGACGCGCAGACGATGGCTGTCTTCTTTTCCGATGCTGGCCAGTAGGACAGGTTCATATTCAGCCACGATCAGCCTCAAGCTTGTTATTCCAACGTTTGGAGAAACGCGTCCAGTTTCTCGCGAGTCAAACAGGTATGCAGCTTCTTGCCTGCCAACATACACGGTCCATGTTCACAGGCACCCAGGCACTCCGCAGCCTCGATCGTCAGCTTTCCGTCCTCAGTCGTCTCGCCCGGCTGAACACCGGCTTGCTGGCACAGATAGTCCAACAGGTCATCTCCGTCTCGCAAATGGCAACTGATCGACCGGCAGACCCAGACGCGAGTGCGTCCATGCGGCGTGTCCTGTTTGAAGAACCCATAGAACGAAAGGGTATCCTGCACCTGGGACGGGACCAGATCCAACAATTCAGCGATCTCGACCACGGCCTGTTGCGGCACATAACGCAAATGTTCATTGACGACGTGCAATGCCGGTAACGTCACGGCTTGCCGCGTCGGGTATCTCGGAAAGAACGCTCGAATTTCCTCGAGCATCTCGTCGGTCAATATACGTTCTGCCGTCGCCATGGTCTTTCGCACTCACACACACGAGGGTTCACGACCCCAAGAATTCCTCGGGCGGCACGGCCGCCATCCTGGTACGACCAACGCTCCCGCTGATCGTCCCGTCCACTCGCCCAACAACACTCGCTCGTCACGGACGCCGACACGCCACCGCGAACCAGACAGCCTATCGATCCAGCTCCGCCGCAATAATGTTCAAACTACCCAGAACGGCCACAACATCGCTTATTTGGTGCCCACGAATCAGGTGCGGAAAAATGGCAAAATGAACAAACGATGGTGGACGGCATCGAGCTCGATAAGCAACGTCTGTACCATCCCCCACGATGTAAAAACCAAGCTCGCCATTCGGGGCCTCAACGGCCGCATAGACTTCGTCACATGGCGCAGCTAATCCTCGATTGCTCATCAGCAACTCGAAATGCTCGATCGTCCCTTCGATCGTCTGGTAGACCTGATGCTTATCCGGCAACCCGGTCCGCTGTGCGCCATCGACGTTCACCGGCCCGGCTGGAAGATTTTCGATCGCCTGCGTAACGATCTTAAGACTCTCACGCATCTCGTGCATACGGACAAGGTAGCGTGCATAGCAATCGCCCGCCTCGGAACAACAGATTTTGAAATCCAGATCACCGTATGCCAAGTAAGGTTCATCTTTGCGCAGATCACGAGTGACCCCCGACGCGCGAGCAATCGGCCCGGTAACACTTCGATTGATCGCCTCGTCCCGTGTCAGTACGCCGACACCTTGTGTTCGGTCGATGAAAACCCGGTTGCGCGTTAACAGATTCTCCATATCACGCAAAACGGCTGGAAACCCTTTAATGAAGTCGCGAATCTTTTCGATCGTCAACGGCGTGATATCCTGCGACAGTCCCCCCACGCGCGTGTAGCTATTCGTAAATCGGGCCCCACACAACGACTCGAAAATGTCATAGATCTTTTCACGTTGGTAAAATCCATAAAGGAAAAATGTGAACGCGCCGACATCCAACCCCATCGCACCGGCCGCCACCAGGTGATCACCAATCATCGCCAGTTCGGACACTATTACTCTCAGATACTTACACCGAGGCGGCACGTCGATTCCCAGCAACTGCTCGACCGCATGGTGCCACGCCACGTTATTGGCCATCGGTGACACGTAATTCATCCGATCGGTCACCGTAACATACTGATTGAAATCCAGATGTTCGCCAATTTTCTCGAAGCCTGAATGCAGGTATCCAATGTCCGGAACGGCGTCCACAACCCGTTCACCATCAAGTGTCAGCAACAAACGCAGCGTGGTATGCGTCGCCGGATGCTGAGGTCCGAAGTTCAGCGACCACAAGTACTCGCGCTCATTCGCCTGCGAGAATTGACCTGATAGGAGCGTCAGCGGCATTGCTACGTCATCTCTTATGAAGTTTCATTGGACACGATTCACCAAAGTCCACATCGCTAAACCAAACTTGCTCCAAAGGGCTTACGCCGATGCCGGCCGCTAAACGGGCCACGCACAGCACCTCACCGAGAGTCTCAGCCAGTGACATGTGTAGACGCTATACGAGCGGTTTCTCCGAGAACGTCAACGTGGAATCCCCTCTGGCTCAAGACTTTCAGACTTTCTGTTTACACTCAGCGGGCAAAGCCCGAGTCAGGACTGATCTCTTGTCACTACAGGAAAGTTATGCCGTTCGCCACGCCCCTGCCTCGGATAGTCCTTCCGCAGCGGATGCGCTGCAAAAGCCTCGGGCATCAGGATTCGGCGCAAATCCGAATGTCCCTCAAAACGAATGCCAAACATATCCCAAACTTCACGTTCCATCCAGTCGGCACCTGCCCACAAGTCTGTCACGGTCGGAAGCACCAGATTCGGCTCGTTCAACAGGACACGAATCGCCAGCCGCTGATTCCGCTCAGTACACGCCAGCAGGTAGACCATTCCGAAACGATCCGTCGCGTGCTGGTACTGCAGATAGTCAACACAGGTAATGTCAACCAACATATCAAACTGCCATGCCTCCTTCAGGCGTTTCAACGTCGCGTGCAATTGACTTGAATCGACAACCACCCGCCATTGACCGCGAAACGCATCCATATCAAGGACACCAGCCTGCAGTTTCAGAGCATCCAGAACTTCTTCCAATGCGATCAAATGCCCCCCCTTCCCGGCCAAGCCAGGTACAAACGGTTCATTTTCCATCCCCACCAACAGCGATATCACAAGTACAGACGCTCAGGATCAATTTGCCCGTTCATCAGGACCGCATGGACCCGATGCCGACAAATCGACGAGCACACGACTGCGTTGCGCTCTGGCAAACTCGCGGCCGGCAAGCGTTCCACCTTGCTGAATCTTGTCCTGTAGATCGATGATTGCCTGAAGCAATTGCTCAGGACGGGGCGGACAACCGGGCACGTACATGTCGACTGGCATGAAACGATCAATCCCCTGCACGACCGCATACGTATCAAAGACACCGCCCGTGCTGGCACACGCTCCCATGGAAATGCACCACTTCGGCTCGTTCATTTGCAGCCAGATTCGCTGCAACACGGGTAGCATTTTCATGACCACACGACCAGCAACGACCATCAAATCACTTTGCCGCGGACTGAACCGCATCGCTTCGGCGCCGAAACGCGCCAAATCGTGGCGACTGGCACCCGTCCCCATCAGTTCGATCCCGCAACAGGCCGTGGCAAACGGCATCGGCCAAAGACTGTTCTTGCGGCACCAACTGGCCAAGGCATCCAACTTGGTCACAACCACATTGTCTGGCAGTTCTAACGCCATCGAAAAACTCCCCGCCGCCATGCGTAGATAAATCCGACCGCCAACAGGCCAACGAAGACCATAACCTCGGCAAATACAACCGCTAGACTGACCCCACCCGATGCCAATGTCGACTCCGCGAATCGAGCCAAACCTTCCGGGTCCTTGTTAGCAACGGCCCACGGGTACAGAAATAGCAACTCAACGTCAAAAACCAGAAATACTATGGCCATGGCATGAAATCGGATGTCAAAACGACGCCTCGCATCATGCACGGGATCCATGCCGCTTTCATACGGCATCTGCTTTACATCGTTCGACTGGCGAGGCCCTAACAACTGGCCCGAAACAAACATGCCCAGAGCCATTAGAAAGGCACAAACGGCCATCAACAAGACGGGCACCAAAATGGATGCCATAAGAGCTCATCCTGAATAAATCTTGTGAAGCTGAATAAGATCAGACTACCCGAACCTAGCAAGAAAAACGCCCAGACAGAACGGCGTATCGCTGCATCCTAGCCCTGCCGTTAAACAGGGTCAACCCAACGGATTAACCAGTCGGCCATCGGCATTCGACCCGTTATCCGAGCGGTGAATCGTCGCCAGGCAGGGCGCAAAAAGGACCCTCCGCAGGTGGGGCAGGTACCTACGAAGGGCGATTGAGCACGACAACAGTCGCACTCAATCGTCATTCTGGTTGAAGCCGGAACAAATGCAAGGCCTATTTGCCAAGAAACCGCATGGGGATTCCGCCAAATAGCCTATCGACGGCTTACCAATCGACACGGACATACCCACCGCCGCTCCGCCGGCCGATCACAGCAGTTATCATGAGCTTTGGCAGACCTGGAACCGCCTCAACGATGGCAATCCCGGACAGGCACGCATCACATCAGTTCGGTCGCTATTACAGACCAAGGGCCGGCGAATCAATTATTGTAACCGTTCACGGAATGTAGGCCGCCGGCTCGCTTCCAAGGGGTCAGACCCATTTTCGGCGACAAAATGTGTTCGCGTAAAGAAACGCTTTCTCCGCCGAAAATTGCGTCAGACCCCAGCAGCGTGAACGGCTACCAATTATTGTCGCGTTTACTGAGGGGCGTTCGGGCGGCGATCCTCCTTAGCTGCGAGACTGATTCACCCATGGGACGAGCCCATGGGGGTCTGTATGCGGAAAAGTGCGACAGTTATTGATTGGCGAATCCTAAGCCCTGAATGGAGCCCCCCGATTATGACGCTTGATGTTGTCGATCTGCTTTGTAAGCTTATTCACACGCCTAGTGTGAACCCCATGGGACGAGACGATACGGGCTCACACTTCTACGAGCATCGCCTGACAGACTTCCTGCAACAGTTGTTCACAAAACTGGGTCTGCGCTGGCAGCGCCAACCGATCGCGTCGCACCGCGACAACATCCTGGCCCGACTCGACGGAACACCAGCGTTGAATGACGGCGGTTCGCTACTGGTATTCGAGGTCCATCAGGATACCGTCCCGGTAGATGGCATGACAATCGCGCCGTGGGCCCCGTCGATTCAGAACCACCGCGTCTACGGCCGTGGCGCTTGCGATGTCAAGGGCGGCATGGCCTGTATGATCGCCGCGCTGACTCGCCTTGCAAAGCAGCCGTCCCCAAGAATGCCAACGATCGTCCTGGCCTGTTCGGTCAATGAGGAATACGGTTTCACCGGCGCACGCGCGATGGCCAAGTCGTGGGCCGAGGGAACTTGCAATCTAGTACCTCGACTGCCCGACGCGGTGATTGTCGCGGAACCGACCTCGCTGGACGTCGTCACCGCACACAAAGGCGTCTTGCGATGGCGATTCGTGACATCGGGCAAAGCAGCCCATAGCTCATGCCCCGAAAAAGGTGACAACGCAATCTATCGCATGGCACCAACCGTACAAGCACTGCAGCAATACGCGTTATTACTTGCCGAGCACGATCCACATCCTGTACTCGGACCACCATCGCTCAGCGTTGGCACCATCGAAGGTGGTGTCAGCGTAAACACGATCCCCGACCGCTGCACGATCGAAATCGACCGGAGATTGCTTCCAGCCGAGGCCCCCGATGATGCGTTGGACGCGGTGGTTAAATGGCTCGACCGCCAATTGCCTGAAATATCCCGCGGCAGCCACCAAGCTCCGTTCATGGCAAGTCGCGGACTAGATGACCGGCAGAATCAAACGCTGGCCAAACAACTTCAACAGACGATTCGACGAAGTGGGCATTCGTGCCAATTAATCGGTGTTCCCTATGGAACCGACGCACCGGCCTTCGCGGAGCAGGATATCCCGACGGTCATTTTCGGGCCGGGATCGATCGATCAAGCGCACACGGACTCGGAGTGGATGGCCATCGAGCAACTGCAAGCGGCTACCGACATTTACGAGCTACTGGCGCGCACGTTCGACACAGAAGAGAATCGCGTCTGACGGCAGAACCGTGCACCAGGTTCTGTCTCCAAACGCGATTGCGGGCGTATTCTGTATTACGAACTTCATAGATCGTTAAGTTTTTGACAATCTTCCAGCGACCAACGGAAACGAGCCATTGGAGCCCCAAGCGGCAACTTCGAGTTGGTTGCGGCCCTGCCGCTCTGCGTGGTCACCACCGAACCGAAAAGACCTCAGAAGACATCCAGGTTGAATTGATGTCCGTAGTGGTACCTGCGTCCTTCCGGATAGTAGTTGTGCCATTGCTTGTTGTAGACCGGGACCCGCATCTCTGGCGGATAGCGATAATACAGGCTGTCGGCACTTCGATAGTATTCATTGCCCCAAAAATTCTGGGGATAGAACACATAGGGATAGTGATAGAACCGATTCCAATCACGGCTTCCATAAGCGTTGCCCCAAGCACGCCCATAGGCGCGCTGCTGAGCATACGCTTTCGCTGCTGAAAGGCCGGCCCAAAGAACGGTCGCGCATAGCAGGACCATAATCGTACGACGAATCATCGAGCTTCCCCCCTGGAATCGATGGCGGTCGGGTGAAACCGCGCACGGACGCGGTAGGTATTATTCGTTCTACGGATACCCATCGGCAGTTCAGCGCCCCCGCATTGAAAGATTATCCATCAGATTCCGCACAATACGCACAATAAGCAGGGAAAACAGCTAGGATGCGCAAGCCAAACGCGAGACGTCTTCAACCCGAATGATGCATGAGCGAGCGTCTACGGCGCCGTAAGCCGATGCCAGCCCGTCGCTCGACGCGTCTAACGCGGTCCCACCCCACGAACGGCAAGGTTAATGCGACCACGCATCTTGGAATGCCGATCCCGAAAACGGCCGGAAACCGCTGAGGCTCAGCCCTTGGGCTCGTCATCGCCCGGCATTTTCCCCTCGGCCAGTTCGGATTCCCACTGATCGATCAAAGGCCAATCGACCGCACAGGTGCCGAAGTCGGCCATGTGCTGGTACGTAACAAGCCGCTCGATCGTCTGTGCCAGCATCGCCGGGTCTCGACGAAAAATCGGACCATGACTCGGTAGCAGCCAGTCGATGTCCGCATCACGAATTCGTTTCAGGGATCCAATAAACTGGGGCAAGTTGCTTCCGTGGTGCGCGTCAATAGCGCCCACGCATCCATCACGGTAGATCGTGTCACCCGACAACAACAGACGACCCAACTGGAACGCTAAATGACCGTCTGTGTGGCCCGGTGTCCACCAAACCTGCAGTGCCAGGTCACCCACCCGAATCACGTCACCCTCCTGCAGAGTCCGCTCGACATTCGCCGATGGCATTTCCAAGTGCACACCTTGCGCACGGATCTCCGCAAAGCTCTGGATCACGTCTCCTGAAGTCAACACATCAGCCGTCTTGGGATGAGCGGCAATCCGGGTTCGAAGAATCCGCTGTGCCTTCAACATTCATTGTACATGGTCGACATCGGCGTGAGTGGCAATCAACATCTTGCACTGGGAAAACGGAAAATCCATCTGGCGTATCAACTCGATGATTTCATCGACCATCTCCTCATAGCCAATGTCGATCAAAACCCACTCATTGCGATCGTAAATCAAGAACACATTACAGCCGACCACGTGCCCCATTTGATGATTGATCTCGATCACATTCGGAAAAACCGGCTTGCGTTGCAACATGATTCTCTCTGAAATGGCTGAAAAGTCCACGATCCGGAGCCTGGTGCTTCCCTCGGTTCTTCATGTCCCTGACGCGGGCTTCGCTCGCAGGTGAAGAGTCCAACGTCGAGCCTCAGATGAGACACGCGTTGAATGCTGTTGGGTTCAACATGCATGAACGGAAAACTCGTCGCATGGCGTGAGATTCTGACGGTCTTCATCTTAACCGGTAACTGTTTGGCCGTCTTGAAAAACAGGTTGAATCACTCGTTTTTTGGCGCAACTTTCAACGTATTCCCGGGCAAATGCTCGCATCGTACATGAGATTCTCTGCAACGCTGGGGTCGATATTGGCATGGAACGAACCACAAAGCGGCCAGCCGCAACCAAATACGCGTGCAGGTCGACATCCCGACCGCCCACCCCGGTTAGTCGCTCAACCCTGTCAATGAACAATCGCTGCCAAGCCTTCTCGGTAAGATGGAAAGTGGAGTCGCACACCAAGTTCGTCCAACATGCGTCGGTTGCTGACCCGTTTGCAACTCCTCGACCGGTCGTTCGCCGCCGAATCAGATTGAACCGCGGCAAAACGTGGGACAGGTACGCCGGCCAATCGAGCCAGTTCGCCATAGAAAGTATGCCGAACAACCGGATGTCCATCCGCAACCAGAAATATGCGGGGCAACGGTCGCAAGGTCCGCTCGGCCGCTCGCAAAATCACTTCCGTTGCATCGTCCACATGAATGAGATTCAACAGCCCCTCGG
>JAJSAJ010000490.1 GCA_024274855.1 Planctomycetota bacterium
CAAGCGGTGATCGACACAGCGGGATTGTTGCCACCGTACCGTGGTTTACTGGAAACGAGGAATGTCAGAGGAATCGACCGTTAGAATTGCGGGAGACATAGATTTGGGGATTGCTCAGCCCGTCCAGCGTTAATGCTTCGCACAAATATGGCTTGTCCATTGGGTGGCACTGGGGAGATTTTTGGTCGCGCACGTGCGAGATCAGGAGCCCCGCGCACAGCATCCTGATTCCGGTGGTATTTGAATTTCCCCAAAACGTCGCCTACTCCGAAACCGCTGCACAACCATTGCCAATTACTCGGTTTTGGGCCGTGAACAGTTACCGTGCAATGACGAAGTACTTGTGAGTATCAAGGAGAAACAACCATGGACCATTCATCATCACGCCGCACGTTTTTGCAAGCGTGTGGGATCGGTGCTGCCTCGTTGGGGTTGGGCGCATCGGCCTTGGCTCAGCAACAGAAGACGATTCCAGGTTTTGAGGAGGCGCCAACCGATCCTCGTGCATCTAAGGGTTGGCAGCCGGTATCGGATCGCAAGATTCGAGTCGGTATTGTCGGGTACGGCACGTGCCGTTTTGGCGCAGCGTTTGGCTTCCAAGATTGTCCGAATGTGGAAGTGGTAGCGGTTAGCGACCTGTTTCCCGATCGGTGTGCCGGTCTGGCCAAGGCATGTCGATGCGAGAAGATGTACCCTTCGCTCGAGGAGTTGGTCAAGGATGACCGTATTGAAGCGGTGTTCCTGGCCACTGATACACCGAGCCACGCGCGTCACTGTATAGAAGTCCTCGGACATGGCAAACATGTTGCTTGTGCCGTGCCGGCTGTCTGGGGATCGCTGGAAGATGCCGATAAGCTATTTGAAGCGGTCAAGAAGAGCGGTTTGAAGTACATGATGTTCGAGACATCGTGCTTCCGTGACAACTGCTTCGCCATGCGGCAGATCTACCAGGCGGGTGGTTTCGGCCGGTTGGTTTTCTCGGAGGGTGAGTACTACCACTATCATTCTCGGCAGATTGGATCGTACAAGGATTGGCGAGTCGGCTGTATTCCGCTGTGGTATCCCACGCATTCTACAGCCTACTATGTGGGAGTTACCGACAAGTCGTTTACGTCGGTCTCCTGTACTGGCTCGAACGCTGGTTTTGCGAGTTACCAGCCGGGCGCCAACAAGTACGACAACACGTTTACTGATGAGATCGCTTTATTTGAAACCGCCGAAGGTGGATCGTCGCGCATCCTGATGTGCAAGGGGATTTACGGCAAGGTCGAAGAGACGGGCCGTGTGTTCGGTGAAAAGGGCTGGATGGATGGCTTGCAGTACCACGGCACGATGAAGGACCTGCCCGACATCACGCGACCACCATTGCCACCTGGTGTGAAGCCGGGTGGTCACGGTGGTTCGCACGGGCAGCTGATGAACGAGTTTGTACTGGCCATCCTTGAAGACCGTAAACCGCTGGTCCATATCGCCCAAGCACTTAATATGACTGTTGGTGGCATCGTCGCCCATCTGAGTGCGTTGAAAGGCGGTCAGCGGATGACCGTGCCGCAATATACGTTCTGATGATTCGTAGCCGTTCACGGGATTCGGCAACGGCATGTCCGCGAGTTGGCAGATCGAAGAACGCAGCCGAAGAATGCAGAGAATGCAGATCAGAGAATGCACACAAGAGAATGCAGACACTCTGGTTTCTGAGGACGGCATTGATGTCGCAGGGCGTTTGCCCGAGATGTTGCGGAGATGGGATCGGATCGCTGAATCGCCGTCACGCTCGGTCTTTGGCTCCCGCGTCAATTTGCCCATCCATTGATCGGGGCGGTTGCGTGCATTGGCCGGTGCTTGTGAGCCTGCAGTCGCAGGTAGAGCGACGTATAGCGTGCCGTCTCTGTACTCGAAGCCTCGCCTGCCTTCTCGGGATTCAAATCGACATAGACGCCACACAGTAGAATGCCGCCATCACTGACACATTCACGGCACTTGTGTCGGGACTCTCAGAATCGCCCAACGCAGCCATCTTCCTTATTCGCGCGCCTCGCGATATTCTCGCACAGCGTGCCGATAAACCAGCTGACGCAGCTAAGTCGTTTGCGCAGTCTTGCGATCTGTTTCTTGTTCTTGGCCAGTTGTTGGACGAGTTTTCGATCGGGTGTGGGCAAAGCGTCGGACATGCATTTGGCCAACCGGGTGATGGTCAACCAGCGTCGTGCCACCGGTCGGACAGCGATGCGCATTGCCATCCAGGTTGTGAGGAACGCGAGAGAGAGAGAAGTTTTTTCATCGGTTTGTCTTTTTTCTATTCAACGGACCATTGCTCTCAACCGCTTCAACGTTCGTGGCTGCGTCGCCACAATCGATTCCAAGTATGCCTCTCTGTTCCAGTTCCGCGTGCATCGCTTCCGCAAAGCTCTTCGCGCCCTCCACCGTGAAGTGCAACGTGCCCGTGTTCTCACTTGACAATTCTTCTCCACGCACCAAGTGGATATGCTTGTCGCCGGCCTTTCGCGTCTCTTCGACCAAGTGCCCAACAGCTTCACGAAAAGGCGCCATCGTCAAACCCGACTTGTCCGATGGTGTCGATCCATACTTGGAATAGGTGGGCGAAATGCAGATGATCTCTGTTACAGGATGGTTCTTGCGGATCGCTTGGATTAGGCGAGTGTACTCGTCGTAGTATGTCTCCAAAGTGTCTCCGCTGCCCCTGTCATTGGCGCCGATCAGGATTGTAATGAGATCGATATGCGGCCAGTCGACGAGCATTTCACCGGCTTTGACAGATACTTTCCCGCCACCAACCGCCAAGTTGAACAGCTCCATTTGGCTTAACTGCGCAAATCGCCAAGGCCATGTACGGTAGGTTGCCGTGCCCTGGCCTGTGCCGAATGAAATCGAGTCACCCAGTGCTACATAGATTCGCTTCTTGTTTTTCGGAACCGGCAAGAGACTAAAGCCGGGATCCAACTTGATGCCGACAAGATAGGGATTGCCGAAGCTCGGATAGGTGACTTCGCATAAGACCGGCTTGTTCTTCTCGGCCCCGGTCTTGAACGTAAAGGCATAATGCTTGGTTCTGTCTTTCAGCACGTTGGTGTACGATTCATCTGTGAGTTGTCCGTCAAGCAAAACGGCGAAATCCAGTTTACCGACGGAAAACTGTGGTTCCGTACCCCACGCCAACGTTACAGAAGGGCTATCCGTGTAGACGGCAAGCATTATCCCTGAAGTCTGCCGAGCCTTCTGGGGAGAAAACCGGAGTGTGGACCCGGGCATGCTGTAGTAAGATTCCTTAAATCGATCGACGGCGATGTACGTTGGATACTTGTGGACATAGCGTGTACCGCGAAAAACGATGTTGGGATCGTCAAGGGGGATGCTTCCTTCCAAAGGTGTGATTCGCGTCTTGCCTTTCTCATTCTTGTAGTACGTGTACTCTGCCGACGATAGCGTATAGGTTCCGGGTTTCCACAACGTGATGGAAAACCGGGGAGGCCGTAGACAATCTTCCATCCTAAAGTTCCACTCGCTGGCAAAGGAAAACGTTTGCTCTTTGTCCCTCAGGCGAATTCGTTCAACGGGAAAGGAATAGTCGCTGTCCTTCAGCTTCGTCGCGTAACGCACTGCGATTTGGGCGTTCTTTTTTGATTTCATGGTAAATGAGAACATAACGATCGATCCTTTGGGAGGCGGACCTTCCGCATGTGAAAAGCTCAGGGTCGCTCTCTTGGACGCCTGGACGACAATCTTTCCATCTTCGTGTTTTAGAGTGACGCCTCGGCTCGCCTGAAGTCTATTCAGTATGTCGACACCAGAAGCGACATTGGAAACACCAAACAAACTTACGAGTAAAATAAGACATGCCGAGTGCGCTATACGCGGTTGAGTAGGCATAACATAATCTCCTTCGTTAGGCACGCTGTACCGGAAGTCAAATGACCATCGCTTCACTTCGACTCGATGTTTCGCGTATGCAACTTCATCCAGCCGGGAAAGATGCGGGCCAGTAGCTCGTGCAGTTTCCGTTCGTCAGGAACGGCTTTCGCCAGGTACTCGACATACCGGCCGACCAACTCGAAGTCCTGGGCGTCGTAATCGTCGGGCGGAGTCAATTCGATGCGTTCCTGAGGATTGTCCGTCGTGTAATAGCGATAATTGTATGCTTGGGTGTAGCCGTCCGCTCAAAATCGGTGGTTCAACAGGGCAGAAGCGATAAGTCCTGCGAGCCTCACTGCTCGCGAGCAGCAACTTCCTCACGATCGGCCGTACGCCAGAAACGTAGGACGCTTGCCGTGCCGCCTCCAGCGAGTATCGTACCATCGGGCGAAAAAGCGAGACTCAGTATCGGCCCACCTGTATCGTCAAGTCCCAAACGTTCTTCACAAGTTGCTACGTCCCAAAACCGAATGATCCCATCCCAACCAGCGCTGGCGACGACTTTTCCGTCGGGGGAGAAGGCTACGGAAGTAATGCCGCCACCATGTGGCTCCCTGATGACAGATCGCTGCCGGCATGTATCGACAGCCCACAGCTGAAACTGTGCCTCACATCCCAACGCCAGTAATCGAGAATCGGGAGAGAATGCCAGTGCGTGAATCCGGTCGTTACTGTGAAACCGACAGAACAGGCAGTTATTCTTGGTGTCCCACACCGTGACCGTTTCACCTCTTCCAACCCATGCCAATAGCGAACCAGACGGCGCAAATGCACACAGCCTCACGTTGCCAGCCAAGTCGACCGCCTCTTCATCAGACCCATCAGACAGTCTGACCAGTCGCAAATGCTGGTCGTTCCCGATATACGCAAAACGTTGCCCGTCGGCAGAAAACCCGACACAATGGTCCTGAGCGGTGACGAACCTTTTCGAAGTATAGCGGCCCTTGATCGTTCGAGAAACCACGTTCCAAAGCACGATTTCTCCAGTGCTGTCGACAATGGCCAACAGATCTCCGGAAACCGGTCGAAACACCAACTGCGTTGCCTCACCCTCCATCTCATCAAAATGAGCCAATTCGGTCTTCGTGATGGGGTCTGTCAATCTTACAACAGACTTATCGGCCCACGCGACCACATTATGGTTTGGGGAAAAGGCTACCGCGTTGATCCAACTGCGGCTCGTTAACGTATCATCCGCTAATACCGACGCCACGTCCCATATTCGGACCGTTCCATCGTGGCTTGCCGTCGCAATCTGCGACCCGTCCGATCGAACCGCCACCGAGCGAATGTTGCCGGCATGGCCGCGACACTTGCCCATTTCTTCGCCAGTTTCCGCATCCCAGAGACGAACGACGCTGTCTTGTCCACCGGAAATCAACGTGTGACCGTGTGGAAGAAAGGCCAACGATACGATTCCACCTCGGTGACCACGCAGAGTGCGGACGTTCTTCTTCTGGACGATATTCCACAGCTGGATCAGTTGGTCATTTCCCGAAGATGCCAACAATCGATTGTCGGCCGAAAAGGCGACTGCTCGCACACCGCCGTGGTGGGCACGGGGGAAGGTGACAACTTCACTTCCGCTACTCACCTCCCAGACCCTAACGGTGCCATCCCAGATAGCCGCGGCCAAGAGTGTTCCATCTTGGGAAAATGTCAGGCGTTCGATACCGTCTTCCTGTGCACCAAGCGACTTGATCAGTGTCGCATTTTGTCGGTCCCAGATGTTCACCACGTTATCGGTGCTTCCACCTGTGGCAAAACACCTGGCATCTGGCGCCATGGCGAGCGCGCGAACACTTCCTTTGTGAGCCTGGATTTCAGTTGTCGATTCGGTATCCAGATCCCAGAGTCTGACAACACCGCGACGATAGCCCCAAAGTACTGAGTTTCCATCCCGGAAGAATAGTACGGGGGAATACATGAAGGAGTCGTTCGTATTGAATGCCGATTTGATGTTGAACACCTCCTTTTCACCTGTTTGCGTATTCCATCTGCGTATCGCACCGCCCCAACTGGCAGCTGCGACAATCGTTCCGTCTGCCGAAATGAACACACCCTCCAGACCACGCGAGCCAAATTCAAACACAGGGGCGACAGGATGAATTAAGCGCCATAGAAAGTGCCATTCAAAGCTACGTCGATCGCTTTTGTCTTTCGGCCCGTGCCGCGATAGAATCGCTTTCGCTCGATGGAGGTTTCCGTCTTTCCACGCTTGGTAGGCGACATGCATGTCTGCCATATACAGGCTGTGTTGCGCATGTCGTTCAGCCTCCTTTGCAAGTGAGGCAGTGTACCGCTCTCTGTCCACCGATCTCTCCAGCTCACGCGCTGTCTCGATTTCCCTCTCCAAAGCAATTCGCGTTTCCTGCTCCGCACGCTTCACGCTGAAGTATTCCCATGTCATGGAAGAAGCAACAACGAGGAGGGAAATCACAACAGAAGCTGCGATTCCAAGTAGCAGAGTATTCCGTCGAGCGAATTTGCAGAATCGATACCATGTGGATTGAGCACGGGCCTCGATTGGCTCACCCGCGAGATACCGGCGAACGTCGGCTGCGTACGCACCCGCTGATTCGTAACGTCGACGTTTATCCTTTTCGATGGACTTCATGATGATCACATCAAGATCACCGCGAATCAGCGACGAAAGCCTTTTCGGCTCGGTGTGTCTACACTCAGCGACCGTTGTGGCTGATTCACCAAGTGTTCCAACCCGCGTACTCGGCTTCGGAGGTTCCTCCTCTCGGATAAGTCGCAGAACTTCGTCAGCTGCTGCCCTTCTTAGTTGCTGTTGCTCAAGAGGTGTAGATCCGGTCAGCAATTCGTACAGAATGACTCCCAGCGAGTAGATATCTGACCTGGTATCAACGTCCAGACCGCTGATGGAGGCTTGTTCCGGACTCATGTACACGGGCGTGCCTATCAGTTGCCCGAATCCAGTAAACAGAGTCTTCTCCGTCAACGGTTGATGGACTGCTTTGGCGATGCCAAAGTCAATGACTTTTACTACCGGTGTGTCGCCGTGCAGTGTCACAAGCACGTTGCCTGGTTTCAGATCTCGGTGGATGATGCCTTTCTGGTGCGCGTGTTGAGCCGCTTCGCAAACGGCAATAAACAGGCCTAGGCGATCACGTGCCGGCAAGCGGTTTTTGTCACAAAATTCCGTGATTGGAAGTCCGCGAACCAATTCCATTACGAAGTATGGTCTCTTGGATGCCGTAGTCCCCGCATCAAAAACATGGGCTATGTTCGGATGATCCATCATCGCAAGAGCTTGTTGCTCGGCCTCGAAGCGAGCGACAACTTCCTTGCTATCCATCCCGGGCTTGATGATCTTCAGTGCCACTTTGCGCCGAACGGGCTTTGATTGTTCGGCCATATAGACCACGCCCATGCCGCCTTCGCCGATCTGTTGCAAGATCTTATAGCGCCCAATTATCGTGCCGGGCCCTTCGGCGATGGGCAGGTCGATAGTTTCGGCAGGACCTGCGGCGGGGTCCGCCATGAAACTGCCGGCTTGCGAGTGGACTTTCAAGAGGTCTTCGACGCGTTCGCGAAGAACAAGGTTTTCCTTGCAGATGCGGCCAAGGTAGGCTTCGCGTTTAGCCGGGTCTTCGATTTCCAGAGCAGCACTGAAGATTGACTGTTCGTTCATGGCATTGGCCTCGTGAGAGAAAATGCGATTGCCCCCTACTGTTCAGTGCGCCATTTACTCTCCGATTCGCGCACGAAATCTCCTGGGAATTTCAGGAAGGCGCAGCTTTGGAGCTAGGCATCCAGCTCCTTTCTTATCGCTGCGAGGAGCCAGGTTCTGGCGTAAGTCCAAATCTGGTTTGCCTTTCGGGGAGAGATCTCCAGGGTCTTCGCGGCTTCGTCATTGGTAAATCCTGCGAAGTAGCGGAGCTTGACAAGTTTCGCGGCGAGCTCGTTTTGGACTTCAAGTTCCTGCAAAGCCCCATCGACGGCCAGGGTTTCGGCGGGTTTCACAGGTGCCGCAATATCCACTGCATCCAGATCAAGTTGCCGAAGATTGCCGCCGCGCTTCTGTCGTCCTTTCTGGCGCGCCTTCTCCACCAAGATCCGCCTCATCGCCTCCGCCGCCGCTCCAAAAAAGTGCCCTCGGCTGTTCCAATGCTGGGCCGTATCGACATCGACGAGCCGCATGTACGCTTCATGCACCAGCGCAGTGGCCTGGAGTGTCTGGCCCGGATTCTCCTGGGCCATCTTGGCGGCCGCGAGCTTCCGCAGTTCGTCGTAGACCAGGGGCAGCAGGCGTTCGGCGGCGGGCTCGCCCCGTTCGATGGCGGACAAGATACGGGTGACGTCAGTCATGGGATGGCTCGTATGTTCGCTTCCAGGGGGCAGACCCATTTTCGGCGACAAAATTCGCTCGCGTAAAGAAACGTTTTCTCCGCCGAAAATTGCGTCAGACCCCAGCGGCATGAACGGCTACCAAATATCGACGTCGATTATACTCCGTTGTACCCGGATTAACAGAAACCTGACCTCTGATCATCCCGGTAGATGTACCCATTTGTGCGAACCCCCCCTTTAAGAAGTCGTGTGGCACCGTGGTTTTCTGTGGCTGAGACTCGACGGTGGCGAGGAGCGGTTCTTGGTGTGCCGGCGCTCGCCGTGAACGTTTCGGATGATGGAGAAATCTCGACGGCGAGCTGGTCACACGCTACGGCTCACTCGCCACGCAGCAATCTTTTGTCGTCTCTTGGCTTGCGGGGCAGCGATGCGGAACCTCATAATAGGTGCGGGGAAGGGCTGACTGGTCACTTCGCCATCACGACGAGTTACGCAATTCAAGGTGAGAGGAGTACCGACAGATGATCAACCACAGGCTTGCAGGCGTAACGCTATTGGCGTTTCTCGCTCCCGCACCACTTTTCGCGACGGCGGGGTCTCTGGCGTTTTCCGTCGATAAAAAAACGCAAAGCTACACGATTACCGAGCAGGGTCAGCCGGTCTTGACCTATCGATTCGGCGCGGTTACGCTGCCGGCCGGGGTTAAGCCGAGTCATTTCAGCAAAGGCGACACGCCCTACAACGGTGCCTACTTTACCGATGGAAGTCAGTATGGAGGCGAGCGGAGCGACTACATCCAGCCGCTCTATGGTTTTCACGGCGAACCACTCACCGCCGACTACCCGAAAGATCATTTGCATCACCGAGGCCTCTGGTGGAGTTGGTGCGAGGTCCGCCACAACGACAAGATCGGCGACCTTTGGGCCGTCTGTAAAATCCGCGCTTATCCAGTCAAGATCGCGAAAATGGAAGCCCGCGGCGATCAGGCCGTGCTCCAGGCCGTGAACGTCTGGCGCTACGATGATGCCCCGACCGCCGTGGTGAACGAGACGGTCACGATTCGTGCCTCCAAGACCGCAGGGATGCAGGGAACCAGGAGCCGCACGGTCGATGTCGATGTCAAGCTCGAGGCGTTGGTCGACGGCGTGGCGATTGCCGGCCGCCAGAAAGTCGATTACGGTGGCTACGGTGGGATGACGGTCCGGATGAATCCGCATGTGAAAGAGTTTTCGATCCGTGCCGTGCATCCGAATCCGGACAAGTGGCGAGGCGACGATCTGGCGATCGTGCAAAGGGTGACCGATCGGGCAGCATTCGGCGACGCAGCCTGGATGGCGCTTTACGGCAAGTACCCGGCCGCTGGCGTCAAGAGCCCCGACTTTACAACCGTCATGATGTTCGAGTCGAAGGCTACGCCGCTCTATCCGAATAATTTCCGCTATTACGGCTCTACGTGTACGTCGTTGGCCTTTCCGGGGAGGACCGTGCTGCCGCTTGCAAAGGGCAAGCCACTCAACTTCAGGACCCGCTTTGTGATTTGTGAGGGGAAAACG
>JAJSAJ010000491.1 GCA_024274855.1 Planctomycetota bacterium
CCCCGTCAACCCCGTCGATTCTGAAACAACAAGTCCCGCCATGACCGCCAGGAGGGCGGCGGCGGTTGCCCAGCGAAGGGGATGTCGTCGCCGGTTGCCGTCCGCCGCGGTTTTTTTCGGCAACGGTGCGAGCGCCGCGGGCTTGGGCACATCCGCAGGCTGCTGCAGGTGGGCCAGGTGTCCACCCAGCAGCTCGGCGACTTCCGACGCCGACTGAAACCGTTGATCAGCGTCCTTGGCAAGCAACCGATCAAGGATCACGGCCAGCCAATCGGGGATTTCGGCGTTCACTTCACGGACTGGACGTGCCGTGTCGTCACAAACCCGTCGGATAACAGCCACGGTACTGTCGGCCCGAAACGGAGAACGCCCCGTACTCATCGCGTAAATGACACTGCCCAGGCTGAACAAGTCCGATCGATGATCGACGGTCCGCCGTCCCTGAGCTTGCTCGGGGGACATGTATTCCGGTGTACCGGCCACCACTCCAGTCTTGGTCATGCTGACGTCGTCTACCGCGCGAGCCAAGCCGAAGTCGGTGATCTTGACTCGCGCCACGCCATTCTCCAATAAGATATTGGCCGGCTTGACGTCACGGTGAATCAGGCCTTCCGCGTGGGCGGCGGAAAGCCCCAAAGCGATCTGCTTGCCGATCCGCAGAATCTCCTTCAACTCCAATGAGCCGATCCGGTCGATCCTCTGCTGCAACGATTCGCCCGAAACGTACTCCATGACAAGCAAGGGCAGCGGCTGGTCGTCGTCGACAGCATGGATCGTGACAACATGATCGTGGCTGATAGCCGCCGCAGCTTGCGCTTCGCGCAAGAATCGCTTTCGGGCGTTCACATCAGCGGCCAGATGGGGTGCCAGCACTTTGATGGCAACAACCCGATTCAGCTTGGTGTCGATCCCTTTGAGCACGATCCCCATGCCACCCTGGCCGGCCACCTCGACGATCTCGTAGTGCCCGAGCGTACCCAAGCGACCGGGCGTTTCGCACGGACCGAGAAAGTCGAGTGGAATCTCTTTCGACGCTGATTCGGAACGTTCCGGCGACGCGTCATTTGCGGTGGTCAACGCAAGTTCGACAGGCGGTTTATCGAGGAAGCTACCGGCTTGGTCATTTGCCCCGAGCAGGGCACGGACCCGTTCTCGCAATTCGTCGTCGCCGGCACAGGCCTGATCGAGATATACAGATTGCTCTTCGGGCGTCTCTTTATCCAAAGCGGCCAAAAAAATGGTCTCTACATGGGTCCGGCGATCGTTCATGACACGACTCCTGCTTGGGGTACAACACAAGGCTTCTACTCTGCAGTGCGTCGTTTACGGCTCGTGCGCCTCAACTTTTTCCAAAAAGTTCCAGCCTGACCATCAAACGTCCCCTTCCTGAAGCTTATGGAACAGCCACGCACGAGCGTAAGTCCACTGTCTGGCAGCGGTTGCTCGCGAGATCCCCAACACGTCACCGGCCTGCTCGGAGGTCAACCCGGCAAAGTAGCGCAGCTTGACCAGTTCGGCCCTCTCGGGTGCTTCGGCGGCCAGTTGGCTGAGTGCTTCATCCAGCGCCAGCAGAGCGTCGGAGGGCGCGTCGCTTGCCAGATCCGCGTCCAGCAGGTCTAGTCGCGTATGCTCGCCCCCCCGTTTCTTCCGATTCTTGCGTCGCGCGTTGTCAACAAGGATCCGCCGCATCGCCTCCGCTGCCGCCGCAAAAAAGTGGGCTCGGCTGCTCCAATGCTGGGCCGTCTTTCCGTCCACAAGTCGGATATACGCTTCGTGCACCAACGCGGTCGCCTGAAGCGTATGACCTGGCTGCTCCTGGGCCATTTTTTGAGCAGCCAGTCTCCGTAGCTCGTCGTACACCACCGGCAATAATTGCTCGGCCGCACAAGGATCCCCTTGTTCGATCGCCGTTAGAATTCGGGTGACGTCGGATATAGGCATCGGCAAGAGGCAGTTAAGGCGCCAAAAGGACGTGAAAGCATTTTTGTAGCCGTTCACGCCGCTGGGGTCTGACGCAATTTTCGGCGGAGAAAGCGTTTCTTTACGCGAACGCATCTTGTCGCCGAAAATGGGTCTGACCCCTTGGAAGCGAACCGGCGGCCTACATTCCGTGAACGGTTACGCATTTTTTCGAGTTTATCGGCCTGAACATCGATTAGCAAGAACAATAGTGGAACACGCGTGCCACTTCAGTCTTTGCCGGCCAGCACTTTGTGGGCGCACGCGGTCACCGCATCGGACGACGCCGTCCAACTCCAGCCACCTCGCTTGGCCATCTTCATCCGATCCATCGCGTATGTTGAAAACAGATTGACGGTCGTCTTAGCATCAGGCGACGCTGCAGGCCACTTGGGCGGAACCAGGGCCGCCGCTCGCGAACTGCCAACTACCGGCCTCGCCCGCCTCGGCGGACCGGCTGTCACCCAATCCGGCCCGCATCCGCTATAATCGGTTCTGTCTTCTGATCCAAGACTTTTTGACTTTCGCGGATGTCTCCACCTTGGCGGAGCGGACAATCCGCGAAAGCCAACGACTTGCCCCAACGTGAAAGTAGCTCAACATGGACATCCAGTGGTTTCCCGGGCACATGCGCAAGGCGCAATTGCAAATCGCCAAATCACTGCCGAAAGTCGATCTGCTTATCGAGTTGCTCGATGCGCGAATCCCTTTCAGCAGTGAAAACCCCATGCTGGCGGCCCTGCGCGGCGATAAGCCGTGCGTCAAGGTGCTCTGCAAAAGCGACTTGGCCGACCCGGCAAGATCCGCCGAATGGCAAGGGCATTTCGAGCGGCAAAGTGGCGTCAGGGCCAGGATCGTTACCACGAAGCAGACAGGGACTATCGCAAGACTAGTCGACGTATGCCATAAAATACTGCCGCATCGGCGTGGACTGGGAAAACCCATCCGCACGATGGTCGTGGGTATTCCCAATGTTGGCAAGTCGACCCTGATCAATGTTCTGGCGGGACGCAAAACCGCCAAAACAGGCAACGAACCCGCCATCACGAAAACCCAACAACAAATCGATATCGGCAATGGAATCCTCCTGCTCGACACGCCCGGCATCCTTTGGCCCAAACTGTAAAACACGAATAGCGGCTATCGCCTTGCGGCCACCGGAGCCATCAGGGATACAGCGATGGAGTATCCTGACGTCGCCTACTTTGTGGCTGGCTTCCTTCTGAAGCACTATCCCGAAGCGCTCGCCGAACGATACGCGCTCGAGGTGATGCCTGTAGATCAGCTTTCTCTATTGGATGCCATTGGAAGAAGGCGAGGTTGTTTGGCGAAGGGCGGCGTCGTTGACTACGACCGCACGTCACGGATCTTTGTCAACGACCTGCGAACCGGCGCCTTGGGACCAATCACCTTCGAGACCCCCGAGATGGTTGCGAGAGAAAACGCCGCACAACGGGCAAGCAGCGCCAAGAACCTGGAACGAAAGCAGGCACGAAAAGAGACGCGCCGAGCCGAGTATAAAGCTAAACGAAGATCGAAGCAGAGCTAATAGACCCAAGGGATAAAACGGTATTTGACCTTCCGGCAATACGCGACGTATTCGGGATCCCTGCTAAGGAACTGTTCCTCCGTGATCGCCCGCAGAAAGTAAATGCTGCCCCATGCCAGCCAGCCGAGCAGCGTCTTCACGAAGACGAGTGCGTAAACGCCCCATGAAAACCCAACCGCAGTCGGATCCGGAAAGAACGCCGGAATCAATGTCGTCAGCCACAACAGGTTCTTGGACATGTAACCCGGATGCCGCACCAGAGCGTAGGGCCCCGTCTTGACAATCCCGCGATTGGTCAGATTGCTTGCCTTAGTGAACAGGAACAGTGACGAGGTAACCAGCGTGATCGAAAACAACGCCGCAAGACCCCGCAAGATCCAGGTCATCGGATGACTCAAATCGCCTTGGAACAAGAACTGCTGGTGGTTCGACGGGCCCAGGACGCTGATGGTGACCATGTTGAACGGTCCATAACAGGCGATGCAGACCAGGATCCGAAACAAGTTGGTCTCCGCATAACGCAACCGGTTCCGCATGAGCCCGGATTCGGTTGAATAGCCGATAAAGAACAGCAATGAATCCAGCATGAAGACGGCCGAGATGAACATGAATAACCGCACATCCAGTACGTCCAACCAGGTCGATTGGAAGAAGATCTGGAACCGAAGCCCCGAAAACCTCACAAGCTCCAACATTAACGAGTGAAGCATCAGCGGTCCGTACATCAGCTTGATCAGCAGGAACATCCCGGCGTTTGCTTCCCTGTAGTCCGGCTTGAAACGGCGCCAATCGCCCCCAAGGTCTCTGCGGAACGGCACGCGGATTACTCGCCACAGAAACCCCAGAATCAGAAGATTCTTCGAGACCCAAAGCGATCTGGGCCGGCCGACAAATAAAATGAGGGGCGCAATCACGACATAGGTGGCAAATAGGTAGTAGTAGATCCGAATTCCGGTGACGCCCTTGAACGAAATGCTCAGCAAATTGCTGAACCAAGGATTCAGCGTGACGAACAACAGCAGAACACCGTAGATCGCCACGGACCCGACGTAGTGCTTCAGCACCTGCCGGACCGAAGCACGCGGTAGATCCTCGCCCAGAAACGCCAAGTTGTAATGCGCATTGAATTCGCTCTGGCTCAGAACCGTCGGCGAACATCCCTGCGTTGCGGACTCAGCCTCGGCCCCTTCGGAAAACCGACCGGTTTGCTCCGACGAACCGCCCTCCGTTTGTTTACCGGTTTTTTCTTTACTCATTGACCATTCTTTTCGCCATGCATTGACCTCCTGGCCGAACACAACTTCATTGGATTCGATCGATCGCCAGCCCGCCCGCACCAAATGGGGTTCGCAAAGCCAGGAGTATCTAATCTATTTTGACCTGAAAATGACCGAAAACGGTCCTGTCAACCCAAGTTTCTCTTAGCCGGAGTTGTGCAGAGCACGCAAATTGACGAAAGAAACCGGTCTTGACGGCCTTGATCGTAACGTGGTCCACCAAGCGGGAGGGCGAAGCCCCCTGAGCCGTAACGTCAGCCAGCGCCGACACTTTCCACCGGCTCTCCCGTTGGCCCAGCGAACGATCGCTGCCGTCCTGACACGTTAATGTGGGCAAACTGTCTTACCAAAATAGACAGATATAGCCCGGAGCGTGTCTGAATTAAGGAACTCACGGGTACTCTAACGTATCAGATCAACAGATAAATGACGACACCGGACGCCAATTCCACTGCCAAGGCACTATTCCAGCTGCTGACGAAGTGAGAGTTCGCACTGTATTCGTCCCGAAGGGGCAGCCACATCTTTGTCCCGAAGGGACGGCCACAAGCGGCACGCGACCTGTCGAACTCGGACTATCGGGTGTCATTGGTGAAACACGAACTTTCGGCCTCTTGGGCGAAGGAGTCTACACGACGTGGGGGACGTCGGTCGATGCACAGTACGACGGACAGCGATGGGGCGTCCGCGGAGAGTATAGGGTCAGGCCCGGTTTAGGGTTTTATTGAGTCGGCGGTTCATCATGGCAAGGTTCTCCAGCCAGCCG
>JAJSAJ010000492.1 GCA_024274855.1 Planctomycetota bacterium
GCTGTTTTTTCGGCTGATCGACCCCAACGGCCTTGTGCCGTTGGTGAGCGAGTCTATTGAGCTAAGGCCGGCATGTCATGCCGACGGCCGCTCGCTCCCCGCCGCCAAAGGCGGCGGGGAGCGAGCGGAAACGGGGGTTTCATCACATGCTTTTTAGCTCGAGAGACTTATTCACCCATGGGACAAACCCCTGAGGGTCCTTCGACCAACGCGCGTTCTCCATTTGGCTAAAGTGTTACCGGAATTGTTATAATCCAGACGGTGTTTCTTCATCCCGCACGCCCCACCAACGTCACCATAGTCCGACAACGCCACACTCATTTTGGAGGTGCCCCCATGACAGAACGCACTCGCCGCTATTCGATCCGCCGCACCCCGAGGGAACATCGCCCCTCTTCTAGCGAGCAATGTACACCCATACAAGGTAGTCACTCACGTTCTGCGGTGAATTGGGACGAGCGTGAGTATTGGCGGCCCTTTCGGCAGATTTCGAACCGGCAGCGGCACCGCGAGCGTTTACAGGCACAGAATCTGATTTGACTGTTGCATTGTCCGATTTGTTTGCCTAGTCTTTCAATGAGTGGCTAACCGTCGTTGTCATGCCTTCCGGCCCTGAGGAATTCAACTTATGAAGAAGTGCCTTTCGTGGTTTGTTTTGAACGGAACCATATGTTTGGGATTTGGCCTCCTGTTGTTGTCGCGTCCAGCCAGCGCCGAGGATTGGCCGTCTTTCCGAGGCGCGCGTGGTCTCGGCGTGGCCGAGGCAAAAGGCCTGCCAACCGAATGGAGCTCAAAAAGCAACATTGTCTGGAAGCAGGAACTTGTCGGCTTGGGAACGTCGACCCCGATTGTCTGGGGAGATCAGATCTATTTGACTTGCTATTCCGGGTATGCGGAGTCGATTGACGAGCCGGGGGACATGCACGACTTGGTGCGTCACGTTGTGGCACTGAACCGCAAGACCGGCAGCGTCGCTTGGAAAAAAGCCTTCAAAGCCAAAATGCCCGAGTCTAAATATCGCTCGGGAAATGACTCGCGACATGGATACGCATCGAGCACATTGGCAACTGATGGAGAACATCTATTCGTTTTCTTTGGAATCTCCGGCGTCTACTGTCTTGACATGGATGGCAATGAAATTTGGAACACGGATGTGGGCAACGGCACACACGGATGGGGCTCAGCCACATCGCCCTTACTGTACAAGAACCTGGTTATCGTTAACGCGAGCATTGAAAGCAAATCGATGGTGGCGTTGGATAAAACCACGGGCAAAGAAGTTTGGCGATTTCCCGGCATCAAGAGTTGTTGGAGTTCGCCGATGCTGGTTGATGTGGGCGATAAGCAAGAGCTGGTCTTGAACATGCCACGGAAGCTGGCCGGTTTCGATCCCGACACGGGCAAACAGCTATGGCACTGCAAGGGAATTCCCGACGGATATGTCTGCCCCAGCGTGATTTCACATGACGGCATCGTCTATACGATCGGCGGCCGTAAGAATACCGCGATTGCGGTGCGAGCGGGTGGCCGCGGCGACGTGACTGAAACCCATGTCATTTGGACGGCGCGCAAGGGATCGAATGTCTCCTCGCCTGTCTATCTTGACGGCTACCTCTACTGGTATCACGAATCACGTGGGATGGCGTATTGTCTGAACGCGGAGACTGGTGAGGTTGTTTATGGAGAGCGTCTTTCTCCACGGCCCGGGTTGATCTACTCTTCAGTGACGGCAGCTGATGGGAAACTCTATGCGGTATCCCAAGAAAAAGGTACGTACGTTCTGCCGGCCAAACCGAAATTCGAGCAACTGGCGGTCAATCGGTTCGAAGATGATGACACGCGGTGCAATGCCTCGATCGTGGTCACCGATAACCAGATCCTATTGCGGACCGATAAGGCCATTTACTGCATCGCTAAATAGAACGAGCAAATCCCACGTCTGCCTGTTCGGTACGCAAGAGGTGTTCTCAAAGGTCGAAATCCACTGCGGACTCGGCTGCCTGGCGGCGCACGTCACGAATCATCGCTTTCCAATGAGCCTGCAGAAACTCCGGTTTCTGCAGGCTGCGTTGCGCATAGCTGCGCGTGGCTCTTGCAAGATTCAGATCGGCTGTGATTACGCCTTCGTTTTCATTGTCCGCAAGTTTCAAGAAACGTCCGTCCGGACTGACGATCTTCGAATCGCCCGCCGACCATTTGCCGGCCGATTGTCGGCCGACTGAATTGGCGAAGACGTAGTAAACCGCGTTCTCAAACGCCCTGGCAACGATTCCGTCATGTCCGTCTCGTTTCTTGCGAGAAACGGCCAGTGAATCCATTCCGGCATTCGGATGAAACAGAATCCGAGCGCCCGCCATCACGGCCAAGCGGACCAACTCCGGATAACGACGTTCATGACAGATGATCGTCGTACAGGTGATGCCGTCGATCTTGAATAGTGCAACCGCATTGCCCGACACGAAATACTGCTGATCGGAAGGTGTCAGCTGGTTCTTGGCATAGCAATACGTGATCTTGCCACGCCGATCAATCACGACTAAACAATTGTACAATCGGCGCCGCCGGAAGACCGGCGTTCCGACAAGCACGTTGATCTTCCGTTTAGCGGCCATTGTGCCTATCGATTGCAGAGCGGCTCGAATCTCGCTTGATTCAAGCGTCTGAAAATCGTACGCGTACCCGGTTACGGCACATTCGGGGAACAGAACCGCATCGGCCCGGTGCCGAGCGGATTCTCGCACGAATTGCTCGATCAGCACCAAGTTGCTCTAGATCGACGAGGCGAACTTCATCTGTACCGCAGCCACGCGCAGCTTGTCCTTGGCTGGTTTAGTTGCTTTCTTCGCAGTCGGCTTGAGTGACAACTTCTTACCAGGACGACTCCGCCGCCCCACTGTTTTAATCTTCGGCATACGCGCTCCACATCAGCCCTATTCAACCTTCAAAAACACGCTTCCGGAATGGCTGTTGAACTCAGGTGCATACATGCACTGGATCTGCGACATTCCGGATTGATACGTCCCCCGGTGAACAATGCGTGTCGAGTACTCAAAGACGTACGTCCCCTTTGGTAGATAATCGATAAAGAAATGGCTGGCTGTATCGCGCGTTGTCTCGTAGTAAGCAAGACCATCTTGATAGCGATAGCGGGAAATCACATTGACCGGTTCAACCCCACTAGGCCGTTGATCTTTCAGATGAACATATTCCATGTCCCGGTCAACTCGAAGCTCGATGCGCGTGACCAATTCGTCACCGACCGAAACAGGTCCTTTGACGGCCTGCAACACGGGCCCTTTCTTGGTGTTCACTTTGACATAGAGCTTCTTTCTGAGTGTCAGCGGCGTTCCT
Source organism: Planctomycetota bacterium (assembly GCA_024274855.1). GTDB lineage: Bacteria > Planctomycetota > Planctomycetia > Pirellulales > Pirellulaceae > JAJSAJ01. The sequence continues at coordinate 3,352 of JAJSAJ010000492.1, forward strand.
TCATATGGCGTTACCTTCGACATGTCCTCAAGATACTGCCAGTGTACACTTCCCCAAGCGACGCCTGAATCGGTCTTTGTCACGGTAATCCGCCCCATATCGTGCTTGATTTCCTTGCGGAGAAACTTCTGCTCGTAAAACCCGGTCCCCGCTTCAACATTCTCAGGCTTGATCTCAATGTCACCCAGCTTCACGCGAACAAGCTCGTCAGACGCCAGGAAATCCGTTCCTCGCAACAGCAGCCCGTAGATCGCATCCGCCGTTGCTTTGGTCGTCTTCCAATCCTGAGTCTGTTTCTGCTTCAGCAGCCAGACACGACACAGTTCAACCGCCTCGGCATCGTTCATCACTTCATCGAAGGCCTCGATCATCATCGCCTGAGTCTCGATCGGGGCTCGATACCACCACCACGATAACTCGGTGTCTCGCCAGAACATACCGAGTTCGTCATCGGTAACGGAATGTTCCTTGATCGACCGCATGATGTCTTGGGCCGTACTCAGATCCTGGAAACGCTTCAAAGCGATTGCAAGATGACCTTCGGATTGCCGATTGCGTAATTGCAACCAATACTCCTTAGCCTGTCCAAGGAAATAGTCGACCGCCTCGCGGTGTTTGCGGTTGACGGGCATGTCATCCAAAAAGAAGCTGCGCCCATACAAATAGAGAGCAATGGTGGGCGACAAGTGGTTGTGCTTCTTATTGCCGTGCTCCACGATCTTGCGATAAACGCGGTCGATCCATCCGTCCAATCGTGTGAGCGATTTCACAGCGAGGGATACGTCAACATCCGCGCCCAGGTGGCGCAACCGGCCGAACCCGGTTGTGATATAGAGCGTGATATAGTCATTGGCCCGCCCACCCGGGAACCATGGCCAGGCGCCATCGGAAAGCTGCATTTGTGTCAGTTTTTGAAAGACGCGCGCAGTTTCGTCGTTCAAGCGATTCGCGTCGAACAGAATACCCACATTGCGGCGTGCCTGGCTCTCTTTCCGCGCGTCGCGGACCCACGGTGTCTCTTCGAGCATGACCGCCTTTAAGTCCTGGTTCTTCTCCAGAGGACTATCGAGGGCCGGCGTCCCTTTCCATTGGTCGAAAACGCGACGAATCTTCGGATCAGCGTTAGCAATGTGCCGAGCCAATGCATTGGCGTACAGGCGATTAAACGTCTGTTCCGTGCATTCGTACGGGTACTCCATTAGGTACGGCAATGCCATCACCGCATACCAAGCCGGATTGGAGACCATTTGTACGGTCAGCGACTCGTTTCGCAATGTATCGGACTTCCCTGATGCAATCAGCTTGGCGAAATCGAACTTTTTCGTTTTCGCGCCACGAATCGGCAGCGGCAAGGATTCCGTGACAAGGATGCGGCGAGACAAGACGGGCAAGTACCCTTGCTCGCCGTCCGATAGCCGACCTGTCGATCCCACCGCCTTGTATGTCAGGAATCCCATTCCATCGGGAACTTCCACGTGCCATGAATACGTGCGAGACTGCTTGGCCGGGACATCGAACGCCTGGTCCGGGGTCGCGTTATGCAGTTGCGAATCCATGGAATCCGTGGTCCGTGCATCCGCAAACGTCAGACGAACCGTGCCGGTCTGCCGTGATGCCGACTGGTTCGTCACCTTCACGGTGAACTCGAGCGCATCTCCCTCGCGGACAAATCGTGGTGGCAACGGTTGAACCATCAGGTCTTTCGAGGTCACGGCGGTGTCCGTCAACAGACCGCTGCGCAGTTGGGTGTCATGGGCAAATCCAAAGAACTTCCACTCGGTCAGTGCCTCGGGCATCGAGAACTCAAGCTTCACGTTGCCATCCGGTCCCGCGACCATCTGTGGAAAGAAGAAAGCCGTTTCATTCAGATTTACACGAGCGGACACGCCGCTCAGGTCAATCTTCGGTGCGGCCGCTCGTCCTCTGCCGTTAGGCTCGCCACCGCCGCCCCCCATGCCAGACGATAGTTTATCGGCAGCGCCTCCAGCCATCGCGCCTGCTGGGGCCGGCGCAGCTGCCGCTTTTCTCATCATCTTCGCTGGCGCCCCATCCGCCATCATGGCAGGAGCACTTTCCACCCTGCCCATGCTCCTTTGAAGCATTCCGCCTCGTCGAGCCACACCAAACTGCTGCATCACGTAGCCGATAATCTCCGGCGGTAGAGACCGATAAGATATGCTGACGGACTTGGAGTCACCGGAGCGGATGCCGCGAACGTGCTGCATCGGAACGGTATAGTTCTCGAACTGCATTCGTACCCGCGAATAATCATGGCGGAACACGTTCAGCGACGGCCAGTGATGGGGACGATAGGCATCCAGGGAAGCGTCATACAGAGTTGCCACCAGTTCGGCTGCCATCTTCACAGCCTTGGGGCCTTTGATATTCAACGTCCATGTCTCGCTTTGCCCCGGCTTCAGTTTCGACGTGAAATGCTCCCATCGCACTGACAGATTCTTGTTAGTCCACGGGACGGACACCGAACGATTGACAGCATAGGCACGGTTTTCGCGAACCTGGGTCACTCGCAGAGTGAAGCCGCCTCGCATCGCTTCGGTCACGCCTTGTTCGATCGTCGCCTGTGTCAATTTGGGCCGTGTCCAGTAGCTTTGCAAGATCTTCCCACGATGCTCGATTTCGACGAACGCGCGACCGGTCTTGTACCCCGTTCCCCAGAGTGCTGTAAAGGTCTCGTCAGGCTGGAGCTCCCATCGCGGAGCGTCGACCAGATTGGCAACTTTGATCGCCAGGTGCCGGCTCTTCGGATCCAGAACTCGAATCGTAAGCCGGGCAGTTACCTGGCGGCCAAACGAGTCCTCCGTCTTCAACATCACTCGGTAGATTCCGGCCTTCAGTTTGACCGGAATCAACGCAGCCCCACTGGCATCGGTTGCAAACGCTCGCTCGGAAACAACGGGCCCCAGATCCCATGATTCAGGATTACTGGGATCGGGCGAAGGTTTCGCGCGAAGCGAGGAGAATCGGCCACCTCGACCAGGCATGTACTGGGGCACCAGACTGGAACGAATCACTTGCTCCGGCTGTTTCAGCTCGTGGATCTTGACCGCCCCTTTCGCAGCTCGAGGATCACCGTTCAAGGACGTCGTGCTGATCCGCAGCTCAACAGGTTCTCCAATCGTTTGCCACGAATCGGCGGTCGCAACAGCTTGAATATCGCGATAGCCAACATTGATCGTCCGCTCGCCCCATCGTGTTTCACCCGTTGTATCCGTGACATCCGCATGAACTTCGAAGTGAAATACGGGCTCGTCTTTCTCGGATGCTGACGGGTCGGGCCGTGCGGTAAATGGTATCGTGAACTTCCCATCGGCGTCGGTGACGGCAGTGCCATGAGCGATTTCCTGAGGTGGAATGGGCGGGAAGCCCCACCATCCGCACCAGATCGGATACCGAACGTTTCGCACGACGCGATAGGCGACCTTGGCCCCGTTAATCGGAGCACCCGTATAGGCCTTTGCAGTACCCTGAACCTGGACTTTGCCGCCAAGTTGTGCCGGTTCGGTCGGGTTGTCGACCGTAACTCGGAATTTGGGTCGTTTGTATTCCTCGACACTAAATGTCGCAACACTGCCTGGCCGGCGGAGATCATACAACCGCATCTGGCCCGGTAAACGGTCTCGGGGTGCCGTGAAACTGCCACTGAACGACCCGTATTGGTTCGTGCGATGCCGTTGTTCCGCAACGTTTTGGCCATTGGCATCTTTGAAAACAACCGTGATCGTTTCCTCGGACACCGTCTTGTAGTTGTCTTGTTGTTGATTGACGTCGATACAGATTCCCTTGTATCGAATCGTCTGTCCTGGTCGATAGATGGAACGGTCCGTAAAGAAAAGTGTTCGTTGATAAGGTTTCCGCACACGCTGGCCACTACGCGCATAGAGACTTCTGGTCGCGAGTTTCTGACCATCGTGCTCAGCCAGCAGGACAGCGTTTCGGCGTTGACCCGCCTCAATGTTGAACAACCCGTTCGAATCTGTTTGGACCGAACGAATCGAACTCCACTGGCTTCGGTTTCGGTACCATCCACGCACGGTTGCACCAGCAATAGGCTCGCCCGTCTCGGCATCCAGGACGAATCCTCCGAGTGCACTGGACGAAAGACCGGTCCGCACAACGACCGCCAGCCGACTGACCCAGAGTTCAGAGATCATGACAAAACCGCCACCAGAACCAGGCCGCTCTTTAGCACTGGCGAGCAGAAAATAGAATCCCGGTCTCAGATCCTTCGGAGTCGGCAAATCGACCGATTTTTCCTGATAGTCTTCCGTCGGTGGCAGGTCGCTCGACCATTTCTTGTCCGGCGTACTGGCCAACAGACTGTTGCGCAACGCACGGGGAATCGAACCGGGATAGTAGTCGCGCCGGTCGAGAAGCGATTCCCATTGATAGCGAACGGCCCGAAAATGGACTTTCGTGAGATTGCGATACTGCACGCGAATCGTAGGCCACGGCTTGTTCCAGACATGTTCGCTTGAAACCTGAATACTCTTGCTTTCAATCTGGTGCACCAAGTTGTAGCAGAGTTTTCCACCGGGGCTGTCCGGGAACGTTTTCCAGCCCTTTTTTGCCAAGTCGTGCGCTTCGACCAGCTTCCCTTCCGTTCGAAGCACTTGTGCATGAGCATATCGAGCGCGAGCGGAAACAGGAAGCTCCGCCCATTGGTGCGTGAAACGCTTGAGTGCGGCCTTGTATCGCACATTTTTTTCTTCGCCAAAAGCTTTCGCATTCGCAAATTCCAATCGATGCAGGTCGGCGTCCGCAAAGGCCGAGCGATCGTCATCCCGCTGGTGAAACGCCAGCAGCTTCTGGTAGAGCCCAATCGCCTTGACAGTCGGCGATTCGCGATCCGTCGTATTCACTTCCCAAGCCATGAACTGATCTGCCGGAGCAAAGATGGGGCTGTCGGCCTGCAGCACGAACGTATCTTCGGCCTTGCTCCCGGCCTGCTCGCCCGCCGTGTAGAACTGAATCGCTTCATAGGCGACAAAGTCGTACATCGTTGGCCGATAGGCATCAGGCATCGTCCCCTTCCTGAGAAGCTCATCAAACTGATTGACACTGGTCGCCTTCAGCCATTTTTCCGCTTGGAATGCCGCCGTGTAGTGTTTGTCTATTTCGGCCAAAATCCGCGGCAAATCCCATGACTTGATGTACTTGCCGGGTGCCTCTTCGGTGTGCGTTCGCTGCATAAATCGCCAGCGGTTCTGTTGAAAATACTGCCAGTACCAGTGGGCCAGGATGACCTCCATGATCGGCTTCAACGCCTTTGGCATTTTGGCGATCTCAGTTTCGAGTCGCACAATTCGCTCTTCCGGCTTATTGCCCTGTATTTGACTCTCCAATGAGATTTTCATCCCGATGGCTTTCGCGGCCTTGGCGTAGTCTTTCTGACGTAGTGACTCGCGAATGATCGGGCCAAGATGCTTGATCGCCGTTTTTGGCAGGCCTTTCTTGATCGCTTGATCAACCTGCTTCCAATTCGACCGGGGTTGTTCAGCCATGAGTGCGAATGTCCCACTGATTGCAAATACCGCGACAACAGCCAAAGAAACCAAGGATTTCATCGTACGGACTCTCCATCGAGAAAAAGCATCGCGTCGGGCAAAGCCGAGCGGACTGCCATAGAACAACCAACCCGGATCCGGATTCGTGCCGCATCCCGTTCGGCCAGGCAACTTGTGAAACCAACCCAATGACATTCTAGCCGCTGAACGTATGTGGACCCCAAAAACAGGGCAAATCGACCACCGGCCAAGCCCTGCCGGACCGTACCGCCGCCCTCTTGTCAACAGCCTCAACATATCAAAGACGCAACATTGCGAAAGGGAGTTCCAAGAAAATCGCCCACCCTCGAAAAAACCTGTGTGCGCCACTCCTGGTACGGCAGGACTGGAATCCGAAAACGCCCAACTTTCGCCTGCAATACAGTGGTTTCCAATCAACCAGGTGGTTTTCCGATTCCTACCTCACTTTGTATATCACCGCCATGCCGTCATTCTTCAGCTCGGAGGCCTTAACAATGACCGTACGGTAATTCGGGCTATTCTGAACA
>JAJSAJ010000493.1 GCA_024274855.1 Planctomycetota bacterium
TCCACGTTTTGGAACGGATGTTGAAGTCGATGCACGCCGCCGACTTGGATCGCCGTAGCTATGTCGTGGCGATAGGTGGCGGAGCGGTTCTGGACGCGGTCGGATTCGCTGCGGCTATCGCCCATCGCGGTTTGCGTTTGGTTCGACTGCCAACGACAACACTGGCCCAAGCCGACTCGGGAATCGGTGTCAAGAACAGCGTGAACCTGTTCCGGAAGAAGAACTGGATCGGCACGTTCGCCGTTCCCTGGGCGGTTATCAACGATGCCTCGTTACTGGCGTCACTTGGGAAGCGAGATTTTCTGTCCGGTTTTTCCGAGGCGGTCAAGGTCGCCTTATTAAAACGCCGCTCGATGTTCGATCGCATCGAAAGCATGGCCGAAGCGATCGGCCAGCAGCAACTCGATATCACCTGGCCAATCATCCGGGAATCGGCCGAGTTGCACTTGGACCACATCACTCGAGGCGGCGATCCCTTTGAAGCTCATCAAGCTCGACCGCTTGACTTTGGCCATTGGTCGGCCCATCGGCTTGAAACGATGAGTGACTTTCGGCTGCGACACGGAGAAGCGGTCGCTATCGGCGTCGCCATCGACTCGATCTACTCGTCCCTGATGTGCGGTTTGGCACCGAGCGATGCCAGTCGGATCCTGGCCTGCCTCGGACGACTCGGCTTGATTCGCTACGATCCGGCATTGGAACATGTTGACGCTCTGATGGCCGGCATGGAAGAGTTTCGACAACATCTGGGCGGACAATTAACGCTAACGATGCTGCGGGGACTAGGCCAGTCATTTGAAGTTCACGAGATCGACCAGACACAAATGCGCCGAGCGATCGCAGACGTTGTCGCCTTCGCCAAGAGCACGGCATCGACGTAAAGAGAGCCCGCGTCAGGTCACAAAACTCAGCCGACATTCAAATTGGTCGAGAGACTGGATTTGAACTAGTCATTACTTCGCTTGTTCGACCTAAACGCCTTGCATGGTGTTGTCGTACAGCTGTTGCAGCTTTCCTGAGTTGGCGCGGCTTGCGTCGATCTGATTGCGGAAAACATTTTCCAGCAACATCATCTTACTCGTAGGCTTGGGTTCTTCGCTGGCCTGTGCCTCTTGTTTCGCCGGTGCACCTTTCACTGCATGTTGGCCGAGGTATGTCTTGCCACGGAAGAAGGCGTATTGGCCGCCTTCTGCCTGGGCGATGACGGTGCTTGTCCCGTTGATCGCATCGGCGATAAAGACGCCACGCAGATCGGTTTGGCCGGAGGTGAACTCGCCGTTGTTCGAGCCGATCACTTTCACATGCACGTCGGCAGTGTACTTAGCGTCCTCCTTGCCGTCGCCAATCGTCTTCTTAACGGTCGCGGCCGGGTCTTCGGGATACGCGGTCGAGAACGCGCTGAGCATCGCAAGCGACCGGCGCACAAGTTCCACGCGTGTGATCTTCTTCGTGCGCAGCCTGGTGCGCAAGGCCGCGTTGGGCGCCAGTTCGTCCGCCTTGGCGAAGACTTGCTGTAGCCGTTCACGCCGCTGGGGTATGACGCAATTCTTGGCGGAGACAGCGTTTCTTTACGCGAACGCATTTTGTCGCCGAAAATGGGTCTGCCCCCTTGGAAGCGAACCGGCGGCCTACATTCCGTGAACGGTTACGTTTCGCGAAATCTCAAAACAAAAAGGGCCGAAATGGTCCTGTTGGTATTCTATTTGCAACTACTGGGCAGCAGCACGCGGGCAGGTGGATCTGAGCAAGATCATCTCACTAGTGTTTAAGCAAGCGCGCAAAACCTGCACACCTACTGTTCCATTAGAAAGGACTGCAATGAAAAACATTAAGACCAAGGGGCTTACGTCGCTGACGCTGGCCTGCGTATTCACGGTCGTCGCTCTCTCCGGAATCGCACTCTACTTCACGCCAAAAGGGCGTGTTGCCAATTGGACAGGATGGACGCTCGGTGGTCTGACGAAACGCCAGTGGGAGGCAATTCATCTGAATGCCTGTTTCTTTGTGTTGGCAATTGTGGGATTCCACCTGTTCTACAACTGGCGGGTCTTGTGGGCCTACATTCGTAAGCGAAACACCGGTTTGAACCTGAAGCTGGAAATGGCCGTGGCGGTCGTTACGACAAGTCTTGTCGTTGTTGGAACGATCACAGAAATCCCTCCATTTACGCAACTGACCGCCATGGGTGAGCAAATCAAAGAGTACTGGGACCAGACGGCGTCCCGAGGGCCGACGCCGCATGCCGAAGAACTGCCGTTGGGACGCTTCGCACGAAGCGTTGGACTCTGGCCGGAGGATGTTATGACCGCCCTGCGGGAAGACGGACTGAAAGTGGAGAGTCCCCGTTTGTCTGTGGCCGAACTGGCCAAACAAAACAAAATGACTCCGGCCCAAGTCTACGCAGCAATCACCAAACATTTCCCTCAAGCCACACCAGGGGCGGCGGACAAGGGAGCCGGGCAGGCCTGGGGAGATGGTCGAGAGCAAGGGGTCGCTACGGTGGATGGCGAGAGCAACCAA
>JAJSAJ010000494.1 GCA_024274855.1 Planctomycetota bacterium
CATTTTCACGGCGCGGCGATTTCGTTGCTGAACTGGTTTGGCCAACACGGTGATCGACAACTGCTCGACAGTGGCGGGCAGCAGCCTGGTGTACTGGTGCAGGCATTGCTCGATCATGATCGACGTGTCCAATTCAATGCCGCCCAGGCCGTGGTCGCACTCGACCCACAAAAGACTTATCCAGGCAGCAGTTACTTGCCGGATATCTTGGGATATCTTGCCTCCAGCAGTGGCCATCAACGTGCCTTGGTCGGGCATCCTCGCATCGAAATTGCTCGTACCTACGCCGGGTTGCTGAACCAGCTTGGCCTGGAGGTGGAGACCGCCAGCTATGGGCGCGATGTAATCCTCAAAGCGACGGCCGATCCGGACCTCGCGGTGATTCTGATCGTCGATACGATTACGCGACGAGAGTATCGCGATCTGATCCAGGCGATTCGCCGCGATCCACATACGTCGGAGCTGCCGATCGGTCTGATCGTAAGAGACTTGACGCAGTCGAAGTATTCGCGGTTAGCCGAGTCGGACAGGCTGACGATTCCCATGGCATCTCCGATCACCGAATCGGACATGGCGTTAGAGATCCGTCGCTTGTTTCAGCGGGCCGGCCGCCAGCGGCTGAGTCAGGACGAGCGATTACGTCACGCCGAGTTTGCCTTGGAAACGTTGACGACATGGGCCGAACATCCGGAGAAGTATGGCTTTTACGAGTTGATTCCCCAACAAGCAAATATCATTAAGGCGCTTGGAGACTCCCCTTTATCGCCAAAGGCGGCTCGCCTGCTTGGATTGCTGGCGACACCACAAGCCCAACTGGCGCTTGTTGATTTCGCTCGTGACACGGCTCGACCCTTGGCAGCTCGAAAACAAGCGGCCGAAGCGTTTCGAGTAGCCGTGGGGCGCCGGCACTTGTTGTTGACTCGTCCCCAGATCATGCAGCAATACGAAGCATATAATGCTAGTGAGAACCTGGATCGAGACACACAACAGGTTCTGGCCTCGATTCTGGACGCGATTGAATCGCCTGTTCGGAAGAGGGATCACACGCAAAAAAAGAAGGATCCGTAACAGCGCGCCGGTTCCACGCACTGATCAACAGAGTCATGGCAAACTACTTGTCCGACTCGTCGAACGACAGCGGCCCTCTTATCCACGGGATTATCGGGTCGAGTCCGACGATGGAGCAAGTCTATCGTATCACACGCCGAGTTGCGCGCAGTAACGCTTCGGTCCTGTTGCTCGGGGAAACCGGCACCGGCAAAGAGCTGATCGCCTCTGCAATCCACAAGCTGAGTAATCGCAAGAGCGGACCGTTTGTCCGCGTCAACTGTGGCGCGCTGAGCGAAAACCTATTGGAAAGCGAGTTATTCGGGCACGTCTCGGGAGCCTTTACCGGGGCTATCAAGAACCGGACCGGACGATTCGAGGCGGCTCATACGGGCACGATCTTCCTGGATGAAATCAATTCAACGTCCAGAAAGCTGCAGGTCAAACTTCTCAGAGTGCTGCAGGAACGTGAATTCGAACGGGTTGGCGATACGCAAACCATCCGTGTTGACGTGCGCGTGATCGCGGCAAGTAATCGTAACTTGATGGAGATGGTCGATGCCCATGAATTTCGCGAGGATCTGTACTGGCGGCTGAACGTGATACCGATCGAAATTCCGCCTCTTCGATTTCGGCGCGAAGATGTTCCGGAACTGACCGCGTTTTTCCTGAACTATTACAATGAAATCAATGATCGTTATGTTGTTCATATCCAACATGGCGTCATGGAAGCGTTACAAGACTACCATTGGCCGGGAAATGTGCGTGAACTACAGAATTACATCGAACGGGCTGTGGTTATGGCCGAGGGAGACGAGTTGACCGTCGACCTGCTGCCAGATGTCGTTCGTGGAGACAAGGGACCGCCCACCCATATGCGAGGCGGCGATTTGGAATCGCTGACCTATCAAGTCGTGCAAATGGGTCTGCTCAGCAGCGGTAAGGATGAAAACAATTTATTTGGGCGAATAGTCAACCGCGTCGAGCCCGAACTAATCTCTCAAGTGATGGAAAGCTGCAATCATGTGCAAACAAAAGCAGCCAGCAAACTCGGCATCAATCGCAATACGCTGCACAAGAAGCTTAAAGAGTACGAAATAGACGCACAAGCATAACAAGGACAGCAAGGACCATGTTGACTGGAATCACGATCACGTGTTTTGCGGCAAGTTATGCAGTAACGCTCGGTCTTGAAATCTCTCGGCTCTTCTTCCGCTTACCCGTCCGCTGGGTGGTGATGATCGCCTTGGCCGGCGCGGGCCTCTTCGCGCACACGGTCTATCTGATCACACTGACGCGTCGCGAATTGGCCGGTGATGCGCTGGCACCACTTTCTGGATGGTACGATTGGTGCCTGATGGCCGCCTGGGTACTCGCCGCCGCGTATCTCGGCCTGGCGATTAAGCGGCCAAAAACGTCTGTCGGCTTGTTCCTGATCCCTTTGATACTGGCGTTGATCGGCATTGCGACCACGGTTCGCCACGTGCCACCGTTTGCACGAGAACAGGCGCTCAGCTACTGGGGGTTCTTGCATGGCCTCATGCTGCTGTTGGGCACCGTTGCCACGACACTCGGTTTCGCCGCGGGTGTCATGTATCTGTTGCAATCTTATCGACTCAAACGGAAACTCCCTCCACAACCCGGATTCCGCTTGCCGAGTCTCGAGTGGCTACAACGTTTCAACCGGCGGTCGCTGTTGATTTCAACGTGCTTGATCGGCATTGGATTACTGGCCGGAATCATGCTGAACCTGATTCGCCAGGAAACCGGTGAAGGGATGATTTCTTGGGTGGACCCTGTCGTTTTGTCCTCGTTCGTACTGTTCGTCTGGCTTGCCGTTGCGATGTCCTTCGAGTCTTTCTACAAGCCGGCGAGGGCGGGTCGCAAAGTCGCCTACATGACAATGGTCAGCTTTGTATTTCTCGGATTAGTCCTTGTTTTCGTTTTGTCAGGCCAGCATGGAAGCAGTCCGCTGGATGCAAGTCTCCACCAATCTGATTCGCCGCCGGCCATTGCTCCATCATCGTCCCAGGGTGTCCGCCCGGGAGGTCGACGATGAACCTGCTCGTGGTCGGCTGTACTCACCACACTGCATCTGTGGCTATTCGGGAACAACTGGCTTTCAATCCCGATCAGACAAACCTGGCACTTCGCGCGCTTCGTAATCGCTTTCCTGACGCGGAAGCCGTGCTGTTGTCGACGTGTAACCGCGTTGAACTCTATGCGGCCTCGAGTTCGGCCGAGAAGGTTCCAAGCCATGTGGAATTAATCGAGTTCCTCGCCGAGTTTCATGAATTGGACCCAACACCCATCTTCGACGAGATGTTCGAACGAGCCGGAGAAGATGCCGTTCGCCATCTGTTCACGGTCGCCGCCAGCCTCGACAGTATGGTCGTTGGTGAAGCCCAAATTCTGTCGCAGGTCAAGAAAGCTTTCGCAATCGCTCAATCCCAAGATTCAACCGGCCCGATTATTCACCAAGTTTTTGAATCCGCGAATCGGGTTGCCAAACGAGTTGCCACGGAAACATCGATAACAAGACGTCGAGTCAGTATTCCGAGCGTGGCGGTCGGGGATTACGCGCAACGCCTGTTCGAGACTTTTTCAGATAAGAAAGTCCTCGTTATCGGCGCAGGCGATATGGCCGAAGACACACTCCGCTATCTTCGCGATGCGGGTGTCCACGATATTGTTGTCGTCAATCGGAATGCGGAACGAGCTGAACAACTGGCCGCACGCGTTGGCGGACGGACTGATCCCTGGAAACAAATGCAGACCCGATTGGCCTGGGCCGACCTGGTCGTCAGCACGACCGGAGCAAGTCAGCCGATTGTCACTGCTGAGATGTTTCGAGAAATCACCCACCAACGTGCCGAGAAACTGCTGTTTGTCCTCGATCTGGCTGTTCCTCGTGATTTTGATCCCGCAATCAATGAGTTTGCAAACGTCTATCTCTACTGCATCGACGACCTGAAAGCCGTTTGCGAAAAGAACCGCCGAGCTCGCAAAAAAGAATGGCCTCTGGCCCAACAGATAATCGAACAAGAAACCTCTCGGCTCATGGCCGATTGGCAGCACCGGGTCACCGTACCGACAATCCGGCGACTTAAACAACAAGCCGATGAGATCAAACAAACAGAACTGAATCGTTTGGTCAATAAGATTGGAGCTCTCGATCCAGAACAAAAAGCCGAGATCGAACGTTCCTTTGACCGGCTTGTCAATAAACTACTTCACCCCCCCTTGGAATCGCTACGTGATGCAGCCACACAGGGCACACCACATGGATTGCTTGATGCGCTCCGACGACTGTTTCAAATTGATGACTAAATGAACACCGCATCTTAATCCCACTGTTGATCGACATCCTCTTCTTCGTCGATGTCGACATCCTCTTCCCAGTCACCGTCATCATCGTCATCCAGGTCATCGTCATCCAGGTCATCGTCATCCCAATCTTCGTCGTCATCCAGGTCGTCGTCATCCAGGTC
>JAJSAJ010000495.1 GCA_024274855.1 Planctomycetota bacterium
CGCCAGGAACAACGAATACTCGTGCAGCAATCGGGATGCCGAGCTGGCCGGAACGTTCATCAGCTCCAGGGGTGTAGAATACGGTCGGTTGTTCCAGGCCAGCCAGGGGAACGGACCGGCCGACGGCGCGCCGACGTATTCCCAGGAAGGAGCACCTGTGCCCAACGTCAAAGTTCCTCCGAACGGTTGATTCAAATACCCAAGTGTCTGGATCAGGTTGTAGTCGAAATAGACTGCCTGACCAGCAGTTACCGAGTCGCTTGGAACTTGCGTATCGGGGCTCCATATATCCCGATTCGTTCCTGCCCGTTCACGTGTTTCGAACTTGGGCGTGGTTGGTGACGCGTCATCGGGATCCCAGGGACCGGGCCCCGGCCACGTCGTCGGCTCGCGATCCTCGCCATTGTAGACGGTCACATCGATCGGCTGCCAATCAACCGTGATATACGGATTCACCGGTTGCGAGGGGTCATACTGAGCGGCCGGAGGTGGCGGGTTCCACGGCCGCAGCGGATTGGCCAACCGTTGCAAGAAAGCCGACTTGTAATCAAGCGTTGTGCCGGTCGATAGAATGCCATCGTCGTTCAGTGGGCGGCCGCCTTGGCTGTCGAACGGCGCATCGTACATGATTCCGGCCGGGCCATTGTAGTCATAGTAGGCATCGGTCGGAAACGCTGGGCCGGTCGTGTTGCTGTTCAGCTGGTTGGTCGGTTCCGGATAGTAATTGCCGTCGGTCACCGGCTCGGTGACACTGATTCCAATACCATTCGGTGCCGTTGTACCCGTGTTTGCCCAACCAACGGGCGGATTGGCTGCGCAGACCATCGTCTGCGCCGGCAGAACCAGTGCGGACGGAGTAGGTGATGTTGGGTCGAGAATCTCGGGGGTTCGGTCCGACCCGTCCGGCCAATGAACATGAACACCGTCAGCAAGCAGCTCAATGGCTTGATCCGACGGCAGATATTCGGGTGGCACCGTGTTGCCGGTCTGCGAACCAACATGGGTTCGCGTTCGCGGGCCCACAACCGCATAGCTGCACGGCTTGACCAGCGCCCGGCCCGCTCCGCTGCGGTTCCAATAGACTCTGGCCGCATCCGCCGCCGATAAGCCGACCGTCGTCGGATCGACGTTCGTGAACCAGACATACCGTTCGGTGTTCAGCACATCGGCGACCGGCAGCAGACTCATCTGCTCGGGCTGGAACGATGTGGCGTTCGGTTTTTGAGTGCGTCGCACCAAGGGACTCTCGATCGGCCCACCCGGAGCGCCCGTGTGATGCGACCGGCTGATCGCAACACGCCAGACCGGCATGCGCAGCGTGACTCCAGGAGCTCCGCCCGGGTTACTGATCGGTGCCATCCTGGCCAAATCCAAGAAGACCTCGCCAGTGCCGGCGTTGCGCAGATACAGTTCCGCCGGTGCGATCGGGTTCCCTTCGTTCCGGTTGCGTGTGCAATAGAGTTCGAGGAACAAGGATCCTTGCGGAATGCGGTATTGGTCCAGATCGTCGTCCGGTGTCTGTGGCGGTGTTTCGTCGCGTCTGGTTCCACCTGGATCGACGTCCGTGTCTTTCACCCGCCGGTCGTGGAAAGCTAGTGTCTCGGTCATAACAAGTTCCGGGTATTCACATCCCCAGACAACGCGGCGTTCCGCTCCGTCGGGCGTCGCAAGATTGCCGTCAGTGCTCCAGCCGTTGAACGGATTCACGTCATACTCGAACGCTGTCATAATCGCGTCCGAGTCTCGATAGTCGACGACGTTGATCGCCCACTGGGCCAATCGTCTGGCCGTCAGTTCTCGCTGCTGAGCTGGGGTCAAGGTCCCCGGCCCGGCCGTTTCACCCGGTGCGGGCAGAATCAACGGATGAATAAAGTTTTGGTCGGCCAACAGCATCAGCAGGCAATAAAGGTGCCTGGCAAAGATCTGGCGCGAGTCGGGCGTGGGCATAAGATCGTTGTTGCGGTGATCGAAATTGACCGTACCAAACCCTGACCAAGCGGGAATCACTCCAGAGGTCCAGGCTGACTCACCTGCCACGGCTTCCGCATACTCATCCACGACGTTGTTTCCATTGTCGTCCTGGCCGTTACCAAATAACCGGTTCACATTCAACCGCTCGCCATGTGCCAGTTCGAACGGAAGCAGTATGTTCAGTTGGTTTGGTACTTGGCTCTCCGGCACACCACCGGCCAGCAACTTGGCGGTGTACAAGCGTACGATATTCGGTGCAATAACCTGATCATCGGACGCGGCCCACCCGTGCTCGGTGATGTCATCGACCGTTCCATTGGTATCGTCGTCGACACCGGCAACGCCCCATTTTCCATCCGCCCCGGGACTCCACGTTGTGACGTTCGTCGGACTGGGTGTTCGGAACAGTTGCGAAAGAAATCCGGCCGGGGATGGAATGTAGCTGCTGAGTGTCGTGACGCTTTCGCGCACTCGCCGATTGGCCAATGCCGTCGGGGCAAGGCTGGTCAAGCGCGAGGGCAATCCATACATGTCGACATCGTTGAAGCGAAGCAGACGTTCCAATTCCGCAACGGTGAACGGAATATCACTCGCCCCGGCATCACCGTACCCGTTTTGATTCAACAGCATCTCGTACGGATCATCAACGATCTCACCATTCACACCCACATAGCGACGGATCGGTTGTCCCAAAGGGTCGAGGAATGTGGCGCCGAATCCTCGCGTGTCGGGCGGCGTACCATACGAACTGTATTGAGGTGCTGTATAGTTATTGGGCAGTCCGGGGTTCTTGATCGCACTCAACGGATCGTCAAACGTATTAACGCGTCCGGGCAGATTGCCAAACGCATCGGCATTCCTGGCCAACAGTACAGACGCAGTATCGGTTCCCAAAAGCGACCCCAGGAAAACCTCGGCCGGCCCTATGCCCAGACCTTGTGGAGGGTTCGCAATCGGAGAGCCCGATGCGTCGGGAACATTCGGAGTTGGCCAGGTCACGCCTCCAGGAGCCAAAAGCGGATTTGTGTGTGCGATCTGGCTGTGGGCGTTCAGATTCAGCCGGCCGTCCAGGTCCTTGCACAGGATCGCGATCAGCGGCTTGTAACGCCGTCCATCCAGCGACGTGCTGACCGGCAACCCGGCATCGACCCAGATACTGTCCGGCACACCGTCCCCATCATTGTCGATGTCCCAGGGGCCTTGCAACAAGTTCAGCGCAATCGTCGCTTTATTCACCACCATATCATCGGAATTCGGAGCACCTGCCTCGCTCGCATTATCGGGCGTTCCGTCAAGGTCGTCGTCCACGCCGGCAATGCCCCACGCACCGTCAGCGCCTTGCGTCCAACCGCCACCCCAAAAAGCTGAGTTGCTGCCGTCAAAGTTCGGATGATCCCACGGCATCGGCCGAAAAATCACTTCGCGTCGAAGCGTCCGATAGTTGGTGGGGGGACCGGCCGTGGTCCACGGACCGCCACTGTTGTAGTTCTGCCAATAGTTGATCAGCGCAGGCCGATGCAAGCTGGGTATAATCTGTCGGCTGGTCGTCGCCGTGGGCGCGACCATTGCCAGGATCATGTTCTGATAGTCGGGCAGATCATAGCTCTCGTCCGCGCCACCCGCGTCGATCGCGACAGCAGGCAACGAGCCGTATTTCGCAAAATGGGGCAACAATGCGATCGGTGGACCACCTGGGCCGAGCGTGGCATCCAGATTCATGGTGGTTGTCAGATACCCGAAACCGGTCCCGTTCAGGGGATGGCCATTGATCAAGAAATGGTTCCCGACAACCGGTGACACCGTGCCGGGCAAATCTGTCTCAAAACCTTCAATGCGAATAATCACCAGATCGTCGTTCACGTACGTGGCCGGCACGCCGAAAGTCGGCACCATGGGAAAGACGCGTTCACTGATGTCGTCATCAGTGCCGTTTGCGTCGTCATCATTTCGTTGCACACCCCATCCGCCGTCGGCTCCCCAATCGAACGAATAGGAAACAATGCGTGTACTCAGGCCGGCCGCCGGGCCGTCGAGCATCGTCAGGACGCACCCGGTGTAAGCCTGGAAATCGCGAGACAGTCTCTGGCCAAACGGTTGTGACGAGTCCGTGACGACGGCAAATTCGATCATCTCGCCATTCAGCTGCAGTGCGATCCCTCTGCGAGGATCAACAACACCGCGCACGCCGTCGTTACCGTACAAATCTCGCAACAGACTGTGTCCGAACAGGCTCGACTGCTCATTGCCACTCGTGTCGCGCAGGATCTGATAGAGGGCCCGATCCGCAAGCTGCTCGGGCGTCGGCGCATAGAGTGTGCTTTTGGCCGCTTCTTCCGCCGAACGGCGATAGTGACCGGTGACCAGCGTGAACGTCAAGCCGATCACCAACAGCAACGTCAGCAGCGTCAGTACGATCAGCAGCACGACACCCCGTTCAGAACGGCGTCTTATTGTTTTTGGTCGAGCCATCGTATGGTTCCTTTTCCTCGGATGCACGCCGGGCCGAAATCGATCGAACCCGCAGTGTTTCGTATCTCGCTCGGGGCGACGATGCAAGCGGTACCGCCTCACATGGCCTAGCCACCTGCGGCCCAGAGCATAAACGTGTCACAACCGTGTTCCCGCTGGTCGTAACCGATGCAAATTGATTTGTTTGGTGTTGGTTTAAACGCGGGCCAGGGCCACAATCAAATTGTTGAACGGACGTCTATGGCCGTTCAACCGACGGACGTGGGCGTCCGTCGGACGGCAGTTTCAATAAGTCCACAACGAAGATGTTTCCAGTCGCACGGTGCGTTCTAGCACCGACACAACTCCATCGATAATCGTAACCTGGGTGGGAAGCGTTCCCGTCGGGTCCCAGTCCCAATCGGGTCCGACCAGTGTTACATCGCGTTGCCAAAAGTTGCCGTTCGGGCGAGGTTCTTCCTCGACCGCCACCACACGGTACCATTTGTGAACCTGGACGGTTGATCCAGCGGTCGTCATTTTCAAACGCGACAGCATGACCCACTGGCCTTCTCGCACGTTCAGATCTTCAACGGGACGTCCGACACGCGTTGACAACTGCATGTCACCACCGCCAAGCGCCGGATTGCCGCTGAAAAAATCCGTAATGACAGGCGGGCCAAGGGTCGTGATGACACGCACGACACGTTCGCTCGCCACGTTCTCATTGGTCACATCGGGATCGAGCACACGCCGCCGGAAGACGACGACCGACAAGGTGTACTCTGTGGTCACGTTCCCTCGAAGGTCCAGTTTCGGTACCAGTGTCGCAATCCATGAGATCGTTGGCTTGGCCTGACGTTTCCGAACTGTCGGTGTTGCCCCCGTAATCCACGTGAAATTCTGTACGGGCATGACCGTACGATCGCCTGGTCGCTCGAAGATCAGTGGATCGGGTGATAGGAAAATCTCGTCGGCTTGTGCTAATTCCATCGCCGCATTGTTGCCGGCGGTCAGGCTTGGTGCCAAGGTAATCCTTGGCATCGCCAGGATGGTCGGGTCAAAATTATTGTTGAACGGAAACCTGTTGCGGCCAGCCCAGTCGCTTGTCAACGCACCGGCACCCAGGAACCGTGGGTCCAGGCAAAACGACCGGCCGGCAACCGGCTGGACCGTGACGAACTGGGACGAGGTCGCATTGTACCATCGCCAGCTTCGTGGCTGGGCCATCCCGCGCACTTGGAAGTCGTGCATCGCGCGCATACCCAGCTGAGCGGCCCGATCGGCCGTCGAGCCCTTGTTGGCCAACAAGCCGGCCAAGGGCAGCAGAGCCGCAATTCCAACCAGGCCGATCATGACGACCCCGATTGAGAAAACAACTTCCAACAGGCTGACACCCGACCGAGGGCAAGAGTGTCTCGATTGGCGAACTTGCATCGTTATTGCCCTCCCATTCTGATCGCATCCCGTGCGAAGCTGCGCGCCGCGCGAATCCGCTCGGCCAGCGTCGCCCCGGCCGCAACGTCATTCTCGGCCGTTAGAACCCGACCGGTCTGATGCCCGATACTGACCCACAAACTGGTCAGATTGCTCAGGTTCGCATCGTCCCCCAATGTGGCGAAATTCGCTGTCCATGGATCGACCACCTGAGCACGACGTCCGATCAACAAGTGGAGCGTGCCGAATGGTCGAAAGGACGTATTGCGAACAAAAACCCAGTCGACATTTCCCGCCGGCGTAAATGTGATAATGACCGGGGATTGCGTGATTGGCAGCAACGGTGGCGGCAGTGGGGACGGATTGAATTGCGAGTCGAATTGGTTCGTGCGGGTCCCATAACCCGAAACCCCCAGATCGATCACGGCATCCCCTGGTAGCTCCAACGGCTTGACCGGCGAGCGGACCGGAGCACGCGTGATCTCGAACGGCAGACCCGGGCCCCCAACACTCGCGCCTGGCGGCACACCGGTCGGCAGGACAATCTGAAACACCGGGTTTCCGGCGACATCCGGCAACCGATCACCTATATACAGAAAGCCTTTGTGATCGAACTTGATCGAAAACGTCTCGCCCACGGCAACCATGGTAGCCAAAATCGACCCGTCAAAGCCAGCTGAAAAAACCAGGTTGCCTGTCGGCATCACCATGACTCGCGAGTCGATCGTTCCGCCCATGAAAGGTGGCGCGACTTCGGCCATGTACAGCATCGTCGCCGAGCGGGATCCCATCGTGGTTCCGTCAAGACGCTCGATCCACACCCCGACCGGTCGACCAACTGCCTGAGCCCGAGCCCGAGCTCCGGCGATGAATGTGTTCACCTGCCGAGCCGCCTCGCGTAACGTACGGTCCTTGAACGCTGGCCGCACAGCCGGGATCGCAACCGCCATCAACAACGTCATGATGCTGATCACCATCAACAACTCGATCAACGTCATGCCGCGGCAGCCCGCTCGCGATCCGGCACGCCAATTTGATTGATAATATCGGTCCATTATTGTGACCCCGTAGCGAGGTTATGATTCGTGATGTTGTCCGCGTGGTTCAAGCCGTC
>JAJSAJ010000496.1 GCA_024274855.1 Planctomycetota bacterium
ACCGCCTCCGCACCACCTTTGTCCAAAGCACCGCGTCGCAACCCCGGTCCCAGGGTGACATTGGCTACGTCCTTGATGTAAATCGGAACATTGTCATTGACCGCGACCACACTCAGTTCAAGGTCCTCCACGTCCTCGACAAATCCAAGGCCTCGGATAAAATACTCCGCCTTGCTGATCTCGATGCTGCGCGCGCCAACATCAATATTCGATTTCTTCACGGCCATGAAAATCTGGTCCAGACTGACGCGAGCCGCCCGCATGGCGTCGGGGTCGACATCGATTTGATACTCCTGAACAAAGCCGCCGGCCGAGGCGACTTCGCTGATTCCTTCGGCGCCCAGCAAATAATAACGCACATACCAGTCCTGGATGGTACGCAGCTCGTCCAGGTCCCAGCCACCGGCCGGCTGTCCGTCGGGATCACGGCCTTCGAGCGTATACCAGTAGATTTGTCCGAGCGGTGTGGCATCGGGCCCCAGCGTTGGTTGGACACCGTCGGGCAGTGTGCCGGTGGGCAAGCTGTTGAGTTTCTCCAACACGCGAGTTCGCGACCAATAGAACTCGATGTCCTCGTTGAAAATCACATAGATTGTCGAGAACCCGAAGAACGAATAGCTGCGGACCGTTTTCACGCCGGGCACGCCCAACAGCGAAACCGTCAGCGGGTAGGTGATCTGGTCCTCGACATCTTGTGGCGAGCGGCCCATCCATTCGGTAAAAACAATCTGCTGGTTTTCACCGATGTCGGGAATGGCGTCTGTCGGTACGGGGTCGCGAGGCAGGCCACCCAGACTCCAGTCAAACGGTGCCACCATCGATCCCCAGGCTATCACCACGATAACAATCAGGGCTACAACCAGCTTGTTTTCAAGGCAGAAACGTATAATCTTGTTAATCATCGGCTAATCCAGGGATGCGTTGGCTCGTGCTATGTCGATTCGGCCCACCGACCTTCGCGCCGGCGGGCTCCGTTCTACTACTTGTGACCAGAGTGGTCCTGGGGCGGCTTGGCGTCTGGGGGACTCGGTTGGTCGCGGACGACTTTTTGGACGCGATCGGCACACTTCAGCATCGACGATCCGTAGTAGGGGTTCTTGACGCCGTCGTTATCTTGATACCAGATCGCCCCTCGTCCATCGAATGCCATCGGGCAATGCAGTTCGTATACAGCAGCCGTGTTGCCGAAGCCGAACGCTTTGGCTAGCACGCCAATTTCTTGGGAGAACGGTGAAAATGCAGCTCGCATCGAATCGAGATCGTTTGCTTGTGGCAGACTGTCGATCAATTTACCCAGATTCGTCCTCTCCTTGACCCAAACCTGGCGAGCGCGATCGTCGAGGGACGTGTCGTCTACCTTTGTCGTCGCGGAGGCCAGGTCGCCGGCTGTTTTTCGAGCAGCTTGGAAGTCATCGGCTGCCAGCGACTGCTGGATTGCCAGGTAGATTTTCCATATACGGGCCAATTGCGTCTGGAACCCGGCGTCGACCACGATGCGCTGAACATGCCGTTGTTGATCTGGGGTCACACCCAACTGTTCACGCATCCGCCGCATGTGCCCTTTCAACAGCAGATAGACGCGATCCATCTCTTTCAGCTGTTTGGCATCTTGGCCTTCAACGATGTCGTTACCTAGCAGCATGAACAGCTCCTTCCACAGCATCCGGCTAGGACCTGTCAGTTGTTGGCCGTCGACGGCGGCGAGCGTCTTGCCAATCTCGTCAAATGCCGCCCGACTTGCGCCGAGGTTCGCGTCTTGCAACGCCTTGGTAAGGGATTCGAATTTACCGTAGAGGTCCCGTACCTGATCTTGAAACTCGGTCGGCAGGCTTGTGCCCTTAGCAGCTTGGCTGGCTCCACCCCCTTCGGGTGTCATCATGCTGGGCTTGGCCTGGAGCTGGATCTCCGAATCGATTTTGAAGTTGCCTTGCCGGACCACCAGTTCACCTTCTTCCAAGCCGTGGCGGACCAAATAGTAGTTGCCAGCCCGGGGGCCGAGCACGATTTCCCGCCCTTGGAAAGTCGGTTGTCCGGACGCGGCAAACTGCTCACTTGCTGTAGTCATCACAATTTCAATTCGTCCAAACGCCTGTTCCGCCTCTTCCATCGACTGGGCTCGACTGCCCATCAGTGCATGTTGGCTAAGAATATCGGCA
Source organism: Planctomycetota bacterium (assembly GCA_024274855.1). Classification (GTDB taxonomy): domain Bacteria; phylum Planctomycetota; class Planctomycetia; order Pirellulales; family Pirellulaceae; genus JAJSAJ01. Next base: position 2,157 of record JAJSAJ010000496.1, read on the forward strand.
TACGAATTCCACAGACTCTTGGCGTAATCGGTTCCAGGTTGGTCATACGGAAGGTCCAGCATCACTGCGTAGGTTGCGAAGGCAGCGCGCGTCTTGTCGAGATTGCCTTCTTGAACAACCGTTGACAGTGTGCGGAATGCCGCTTCAGCCGTCGAAGGCATGCTTGGAAGCTCGACATAAACAACCGCGCGCGTACCGGTCACCAAGGCAGCCTGTCGAGGAATGACCAAAGGCGGCTTCCGCTGGTCCGTTTCCGGTGTGACGTAACCGAGCGATTCCGCGCGCACCAACGGCATCCCGCAGATGCTGCATTTGCCGGGAGTCGCCTCGATCTCTTCCGGATGCATCGGACAGATCCACTTGCCGGCCAGAGACGGGTCCATGACACGCCCCCCCGCTGCGACCTTCGGGTGCACAGTTGCGTGGACAAACATTTCTGGTTTCAGCTTGCCTTCGACGTTGGGGACATTGACACGAACCTTGACCGTGCGCGTCTTGTCATTGAGCACGGGCTGAATGAACGCGATTCGTCCGTGGAACTCTTCTCCCGGATAAGCATCTGTTGTTATGGTGACATCCTGACCATAGCGAATCCATGACAGATCCGACTCGTACACATCCAAGTGCACCCAGACAAGATTCAAGTCGGCGATCGTGTATATCCGGTCCCCCAATCGTACACGCTCGCCTTCTTGCCGCAGCTTTTCGATCACAACGCCGCTGACCGGAGAGTAGATTGTCACACGATCTGTCGGCCTGTTCTGTTGCTCGATCTGCTTGATTTGGTCGTCGGCCAAACCCAAGAGTCGCAGTTTCTCGCGAGCCGCCTCAACAAGGTTTATCCCGGAAGCGCTTGGCGTGTTGCCACGTTGATTGGCAAATCTTTTTGCCTGAATCAGTTCCTGCTGGGCTGAATAGAGGTCCTCACTGTAGATGTAGACCATGTGGTCGCCCTTCTTGACCTCAACGCCCGTGTAGTCGACATAGAGACGGTCGAGTCGACCCGCGACCCATGCTGTGATATAGCCCAATTTCGTCTCATCATAATCCACCTTCCCGACCATCCGGATATTGTGCGAAACGTATCGTCGCTCGACAGGCGCTGTCTCGATACTCATCAACGCGCGTGCTTCTGGACTGACTGTCAACGTCCGGAGACCACCCGACGACTTGGCCATCGGGATCAGATCCATCCCGCAAAATGGGCAATCGCCCGGATTCGGCTGCCGAACTTGTGGATGCATCGAACACGTCCAGATGGTCGGACCTGCCGAAACCTCGGTTACGACATTCTCGCCGTCGGATTGTTCGGGTACCGATGTGCTCCCGCCACGTATCATGGAGGCCAGTGAATAACCCAATACCACCAGCACAACTGCCTGAATGACAAGCAGCGTGCCCCGATGTTTGGCAATGAAATCGTTTGCCCAGCTCGATCTGCGTGGGTTCGTCATGAAGTGATACCTTTTCTTATGCGCAGCAAAATCCGCCTGCCTTGATCTGTATGGATGCGTGGTACGTCCGGATTCTTCACGAAATACCGTACGCCCGAAATTCAAGAGTCCGTACGCTTTCCGTGAAAATAGGTGACTAGATCCGCGATGTCGTCCAGATCACGGGCACCGACAATCGTCAGTTGCCGCTGGCCGGCCTTCCAGGAAGCCACAAGCCCACCATGATTGGCCAGCGTGATTTGGCACTGACAATCGCGACACTTCGCCTCGGTCGTGGGCCGATCACCAAACCGAACCGGCTGTTGTTCATCGTGCTCGAAAATCGCGAAGACTTTCCCATCATCGCGTCGGCAAATCGTCTGTACACAGTCGCAACAGGGCATCTTTAGAACATAGACACCGTCAAGTTTATAACGTTTCGGTAAACCGGAGGCGACGATCGGCTGGTAACCTAACTGCCTACTGGCTTGCGTCAGGCTGACGGCTTGGCCATCGTACTTGGCCAGAAGTGCCTTCTGAGCGCGCTGCGGGTGACCATAGAAGTCGTCCAGGTACGTTCCGAAATCAGCTGCCATCGCACCATGATGATCTGGATTATGAAAGACCTTCGACGCGATCCAGATCCCGCCCGTGGCAATGAACAGCAGAGCGGCGGTGGCAGCCAAGCCCAGCTGCCACCTTGTCCTACCTGGCCACCTTGCCGGAACAGGGCGGCTGATCGACGCCTCTCTTACGTCGGCATCGAGGCCAGCTTCGATGTTTGCCCAAATCTGCTGTGGCGGGTCCGGAGTCTCCAGCTGCTTTGCCAGCACGGACAGTTCTCCAAACCGTGTCAAATCGTTCGCACACCGCGCACAACGATGCACATGCTGCGCCACCGGCATTCGGGCGTCGGCTGGCAATTCGTTGTCGTAGTACGCAGAGAGCAGCTCTTGGACGTGTTGGCAATCCATCTTTACGGCTCCCAACCAAGACTGAGCAGGTGGTCCTTCAGTTCGCGTCGTGCACGGTTTAATCGTGATCCGACCGTTCCTTCGGGAATCTCCAGTACCTCGGCGATCTCGCGGTATGAAAGTTCGTCGATCTCTCGGAGTACGCAAATTGACCGCAACTCGGGTTCGAGGCGTGCCAATGCATGTTCCAAGAGATCCTTGCGGTCGGTTCGTTCGTTGCTGCCGGGGGATTGGTCTACCGGCTCGTAGGCCAGCGGAAGGTGCTGCTTGCCTCGGTTGCGACGCAAATGCTGATACGCTTCGTTGACCGCCACGCGGTATAGCCAACGGTCAAATCGCCCGCGCTCAGAGAATTGACCAATCTTGCGAAACACCTGTAAAAATACCTGCTGTGCTAAATCCGGGGCATCGTTCAGCCCGACGATCCGAACCATCAGGCGATAAACCATTCGGCTGAATGTGTCGTAAACTTCTCGCTGGGCGCCACGGTCACCCGCTCGGCAGCCAGCGACCATTAGCGCCACCGCTTCGCAGCTTGCGCCTTCAATAGGAGTAGATGGTTGGGACATCGCGTTTCTTCACGCTGAGACACGGTCTTTTCAGAATTTTCGGCAGTGGACGTCACGGTTGCTAACTCGCGCCGGAGCCCACGTTGTAACGTTCGGCCACTTCCGCGTCGAGTGATACAGGGGAGCGGATAGCCTTCGTCTGACGTTTTTTCGCACGATCGAGCGGCTTTCAGGGGGACGCGAACATCGGATAAAGGCCCAGTGCTGCTATTGCCAACTTGCCACCGCGCTGTTGCTCCAGCGGAATCCTACATTGTCAATCTTGTGTTTCCGCTCGGTTCGCGGACTGTATCGCGAACGTAACACGAGATCTGATAAGGGGATAGTGGGTTTTTGGTCATCAGTGAACTCGGGCGGCAGGGAGAGGCACACGTCAGAGCCTTGTATTGTAGCATGTGCGCATGGCATGTGCGTCGCCGTGGGCTATTTGTTGGGCGGCACGCACTTCGCGGCAAGCTTTTTGCTGTTGCTTGAAGGCCGGTTTTTGTTCGTCTTACGTGGGTCATTGATGTGGAGTGCGCATTGACTTTGTCGGCGCTGAGGTGCAATTAGTCTGCCGTAATGAGATTCATTCTCAGGGCATGCCGGCATACTCAGGACATGCAGGCATACCCGCCACCCCTCTCCGACTGGTGTGAAGTGGCAAATGGTCGTTGTTTTGCCATTGGATAACTGGGAATACGGGAGACGTTGCAATCGGGGTTGACTTCGATGGAACGGCCGGAAATAATTCGCCGCCGAATACGCGGGAATGCCTGTTCGATTCCCGTTGCTTTCCAAAGGCTCGTGCTTTACTGTTACCACTCAGCGTCAAGTCGGATCTTTAAAGTGTCGATAGAACGCTAGACAGGCTGGTGACAGCCGACGTTGTCAGAATCGTGTTGCGAGTTATTGTATGGGTTGGTTTCGAACCACGTCGAAAGTTCTTGTTTGGCTGCTGGCCACGTCGGTACCCGTACAAGGGTTACCGGACACGATGTGTGACTGCGCGCCCGGGACGAAGGCGACAGCCAATACGCTAGGAACCGATTCGCAACATGTTGGGTGTTGCTGCCGCCAGGAGCCACCTGTTGCAGAACCTTCCTGTTGCCAAAGTTCCGACTCGGATTCTGCACAAACAGCTTGTCGCTGTGGTGCGACTTGCCAGTGCAAGAAAGACGAGCCTGCTCCCTGTCCGAAGCAGCTTCCATCAAGACAACGCACGCAGAGTAACGACCTGACGGTCGGGCCATTGGTTAGTTTCAGTCTCGACCGTGGTGTTGATGAACCGTTGGGTATGGGTTTCCGAAATGCCCCATCTCCTTCTGGTGCGAGTCGTTGCATCGTGCTCTGCCGCTTCCACCTCTGATCTTCGTCCCTCGCTAAAGGGACAGTGCGCGCTTTCAGTTCGCGTGTAGGCTCGGACTCACTTGCGTCGTCGTCACCATTTGAGCATCCGCCGGATTTCGTTCGTCTGTTTGACGTCCAGCGTGGGGCAGATTCGACCAGAACGCTCGGCCGCGAATCCTCAAATGCTCGGATCGGGTCAATCGCAAACGACTTGCTCCGAGTCCTCAGAACGATTGCGCGACGTCCTGGTCGCCGATGGTACGAGTGCCTTTGTCCGGTAGACCGAGCTCTTCGTTCTTAGCGAGACTCAACGCAAGGATGCACTGAGTGTCGACCGATAATCCGGCTTTCGTATCGCTAAGACAACAGGTCCGCGAGTCTATTTCGATCGACCAGTTGGAGCCAAACAGCAGGCTCCGGTTGGGCGCCCATGTTTCTGGAACTATTAGTGGTCATTGGAAACGATGGCATGGCAGATCAGCCGGCTCTGGTTACGCGGAACCGGCCAATCACCGACAGGAATATGAAACGATGACAACAGAACAGATTGCCAAACCCGACACGGATGACGGGGGGGCCAGCCAAGCGGCGCAGCCTCGGCATAAGCAGAGCGAACATCGTCTCTGGTGGATCAAGCCTATTATTCAACCCATGTTGCTATTGGCTGCCGGCTTGTTGGCGATCATCGTCTTGGGTGCAGCTCAGAAGATTGGTTGGATTTCCGTCGGGGGCGGTGGTGCGGGCACGCACGCCTCGACTGCCGACAAGAACGTCCGGTACATCTGTCCGATGATGTGTACGCCACCACAGAACGAGCCAGGTCGGTGTCCCGTTTGCGCCATGGAGCTGGTGCCGGCCGCGACCGAGGGCGCCAACAGCAGCGAGCTGTCCATTCAAGTCGATCCAGTCGCTCGCCGCGTGGCGCACATTCGTACGGTGCCGGCCAAGGCCGTCTCACTGACTCGCGAAATCCGAGCGATTGGTGAACTGAGTTACGATGAAGGGAGTCTGCGAACGATTGCGGCCTATGTTGACGGCCGGCTCGAGCGCCTCTATGCCGACTACACTGGCGTGGTTGTCCAGAAGGGGGATCACCTGGCCTTGGTCTATTCGCCCCAGCTCTACTCGAGTCAGATCGAGTTGCTGGTGGCCAAGCGGGCGCGAGAGCAAAGCCGCTTCACCGCCCTGCCGGGTACCTAGCGTTCCGGTCGCGATCTGTACGGCAGTGCCCGCGAGCGACTGATCGAATTCGGTATGACGCCAGATCAGATCCAGCAGCTTCAACAGGCGGGGAAGGCTAATAGCCGGTTGCATCTGTGCGCACCGATCAGTGGTACCGTGCTCGAAAAGCTGGCCGTGCAAGGACAATATGTCAAGACTGGCCAGCCGATCTACCGACTAGCGGACTTGTCGACGGTCTGGTTGATGCTGCAGCTGTTTCCCGAGGACGCGACATCGATCCGCTACGGACAGAAAATCGAGGCGGAAGTCCAGTCACTGCCGGGCCGCACATTTGCCGGTCGCGTGGCATTCATCGACCCGGCGGTCGATTCCAAAACGCGTACGGTCGGTGTTCGCGTCGTCATGCCGAATGACGATGGCCTGCTCAGAATAGGTGACTATGCCAAGGCGACGATTTCCGTGCAGTTGAACGGTTCGGGCGAACCTCTTGGCAACGTCTATGATTCGGAGTTGGCCAATAAGTGGATTAGTCCTCGTCATCCGCACATGGTCTCATCATCGCCTGGAAAATGCAAGGTGTGCGGTATTGCGCTTGTTCCCGCCGCTCAGTTCGGTTTCACGAGCCAGCCTGCAGCCAGCAATAAGGGACTGGTCGTCCCTCGCAATGCAGTCTTGATGGCAGGAGACAGTAGCGTGATTTACGTGGAAGTCGAACCCGGTCGGTTCGAGATCCGCTCTGTCGTGCTCGGCCCGACCAACGGCGATGAGATCGCGATTCTGGACGGATTGGCCGAAGGCGAGCAGGTTGCTTGCTCGGGCAACTTCCTGATCGACTCCCAAATGCAATTGGCTGGAAAGCCTTCGCTGATCGATCCGACAAAGGCGAAAGCGACGACCGAAGTCGACACGCCCCTGTCGGCTGACGTGATTGCGGCACTTGCCGAGCTTCCGTCCGGTGATCGGTTACTTGCGGAAAGCCAGCGAATATGTCCGGTGACCATGGCGCTGCTCGGCTCAATGGGCACTCCGATCAAAGTCGATGTGGATGGCAAATCGGTCTTTATTTGTTGCGAGGGATGCCGAAAGAGCCTCCTGAGTGAATCAGCGAAATACCTGGCAATTCTGGCGGACCAGTCGTCCCAGGACAATGTGGCGCGGACAGATAGTTCGCCAACAGGGCCTCCACTCATTGGCGCGATCCAAATGCTTCCGCTGCAGGCCGAGGTCGCGCAAACGCCGGCTCCGATGACTGTCCCTGATCCGGCAAATGCTGTTACGGACGCTTTGGCCAAATTGGCACCTGCGGATCGAGCGATCGCAGAACGACAGAAAGTCTGTCCGGTGACCAATCTGCCGCTGGGTTCGATGGGTACCCCGATCAAAGTCCGGGTCAACGGCAAGTCCGTATTCATCTGTTGCGAGGGCTGTCGTGAGCAATTGCTGGCCAAACCCGCGAAGTACATCGCCAATTTGCCAAAGGAGACCAGCCGATGATCGGAAGGATACTCGATTTCTCCATCCGCGAGCGTGTCGTGATTCTCGTCGGGATCATCGTGGTGATCGCCTACGGTTGGTACGCCGTAAACGAAGTGCCGCTCGATGCGATTCCAAATGTGGGTGAGAACCAGGTGATCGTGCTGGTCGAATGGATGGGACGATCGCCCAAAGACATGGAAGACCAGATTACCTATCCGCTTTCAGTTGCCCTACAGGCCGTGCCAGGTGCCAAGAGCGTCCGCGGCAAGAGCATGTTCGGGTTCAGCTTCGTGCAGGTCACGTTTGACGACAGCGTCGATTTCTATTGGGCACGTTCTCGTGTTGCCGAGCAGCTGACAACGGTCTCGAATATTCTGCCCGACGGTGTTGCGCCCGTGCTCGCACCGGACGCGACAGCCCTTGGGCAGATCTATTATTACGTACTCGAACCGCCGGAAGGCATGGACCTGGCCGAACTGAGATCGAAGCAAGACTTCTTCGTGAAGTACGCATTGCAATCCGTGGACGGTGTGGCCGAAGTTGCTTCGATCGGTGGCTATGTGCGTCAATATCAGATCGAGGTCGATCCTGACAAGTTGCGCTACCATGGCATTCCGCTCAGTAAAGTCATTAGTGCCGTGAAGGCGTCGAATATCGATGTCGGTGCGAAAACAGTTGAAGTCAGCGGCATGGAGTTTCTGGTTCGCGGTAAGGGCTTCATTGGTTCGGACAAGACCGAATCGGAGACGTTGGAGCAAATTGAAAACACGGTTGTCCTTACTCGTGACGGCGTTCCTGTGCGCGTCCGAGACCTGGCTCAAGTTCAAACGGGGCCGGCATTTCGTCGTGGGGCGCTCGATTTTAACGGCCATGAAGCGGTCGGCGGTGTCGTTGTGATGCGCTATGGCGAAAACCCGCGAGCCGTCATCGAGCGTGTGAAAGCGAAGATCGGAGCCCTCGAATCGGAATTGGACGGGATCAAAATCCGAGGCATCTATGACCGCACACTCCTGATCGATGAAACGGTGGGAACGCTGACCAGTGCATTGGGCGATGAGCTTCTGATCACGATTGCAGTGGTCGTCTTGTTCCTGTTGCACGTGCGAGCCAGTATCATCATCGCGATCACCTTGCCGATGGCCGTATTGATGTCGTTTATTGCCATGAAAGTGTTCGGCGTTGACGCCAACATCATGTCATTGGCTGGGATTGTGATCGCCATTGGGACAATGGTCGACATGGGGATCATTGTTCTGGAAAATATTTATGGTGGACTAAGTGATTGGGAGTCGGAAGGCTCGCCCGGTGGGGCGGTGCGCCGGTTGGAGATTATCCGTGACTCGGCCGCTGAAGTCGTACCGGCTGTGATCACGGCTGTCAGTACAACGGTTGTTAGTTTTTTGCCAGTGTTTTTCCTGACCGGACGCGATCACCGACTGTTCGCACCATTGGCCTGGACGAAGACGTTCGCGCTTGCAGCCAGTCTAATCGTGGCGGTAACGGTCGTCCCCATGCTTTGCCGTACTCTCCTGAAAACATCCCGTGTGCCACGGTGGGGAAGCACTCTTGCGGGGCTGGCTTTTGCCGCCTTGAGTGCCGCCATGTGCCACTTTGTCTGGGGTGATCACATCGTCAGCGTGACGTCGCTGAGCTTGCCATGGGCGACCGCGTGTGCCGCGGTCGTCGGCTTTCTGATCGGCTGGTGGATGACACGAGAAAAAATTCGATCGATGGAAGAGAACCCTGCCAGCCGCTTTGTTCGCTGGATCTACGCCGGTCGGTTGCGACTTGCACTGCGCCGTAAAGTCCTGATGTTGTCGTTTCCATTGATCGTCTTCGTGGTGGGTCTTGGAGCGTGGATCGGGTTGCCGACCGTGTTATATCCGGTTGAACGGGCTTTTGCCGTGCTCGGCGCGAATCTGAATGAGGTGCCGGGCTACGTCAAGGCCAAGCATGTCTTTACCGGTTTGAAGACCGACGACTGGATCGCTTTGGACGAGGGAAGCTGGTTCTACATGCCCAGCCTGTACCCGGCGGCCAGCTTCTCGCAGGCGATGGAAGTGCTGCAGACGCAAGATGTGATGATCAAGCAGATCCCGGAAGTAAGGGACGTACTTGGCAAAATCGGACGTGTTGAATCAGCCCTCGACCCCGCACCGGCGGCCATGGTTGAAACCTACATCATGCTCAAGCCGCGTTCCGAATGGCGGCCGGGCATGACTGAGCAAAAAATCTGGGACGAGATCAACGCCGCCGCCACGTTACTCGGGATCACTCCAGCTTCACCGCTGCAACCGATCGAGGGACGTGTGGTCATGCTGCAAAGCGGTATCAAGGCACCCATGGCCGTGCGGATTTACGGTGACACGCTGGAAGGACTTGGCAAGGCGTCGCTGGCCGTGGGCGAGCATCTGAAAAAACAGCACTTCGTCAACGCCGGAACGGTGAACCCGGACATTGTTATGGGCAAGCCGTATTTTGAATTCGAGGTGGACCGCGAGGAGGCAGCCCGCTATGGCATGACAACCATGATGGTGAATCAGATTGTCTCGGCGGGGCTGGGAGGAGTGGATGTGACCACGACCGTCGAAGGTCGCGAACGCTATCCGATTCAAATTCGCTTCCAACGTCAGGTTCGAGAGCGTCTGGATGAATTGCGACAAGTTCCGGTGGTGACCAACAGCGGCGATGTTGTTCCGCTACAGCGACTTGCCCAAGTGACTACAACCTGGGGACCCGGCGCCATTAACAGCGAAGACGCTCGCCTGGTCGCACACGTCTCATTTTCTCCCTCCGGTGGCACCGGCGATCTGGAAACCGTCGACGCGGTCATGAAGTCACTGCGCGCCGCGCGACAGAGCGGCGAGTTGAAGTTTCCGGAAGGTAATTTCGAACTTCAAGCGGTCGGATCGTTTCAGAATCAGATCGAAGCCAACCGTCGCTTGCTGTGGATCGTACCGACCGTCATGTTGGTGAACCTGCTGCTGATCTATCTGACGTTCCGCAATTTCCCGATTTCGCTCTTTGTTTTCTCGGCGATCCCCGTATCGTTTGCCGGCGGCATGATCGCTGTCGCGGTGATGGGGGTCGACATGAATACGGCGATCTGGGTCGGGTTCATCGCGTTGTTCGGCGTGGCGGTCGATGATGGCGTCGTGATGGCGACGTATATCCAGCAGATGCTCAAGCGTCGCACAATCCGTAACGTGTAAGATCTTCGCGATGCGATTTATGAGGCGGGTTTGAAACGGATCCGCCCCTGTACGATGACGACCGTGACAACCTTGGTGGCGCTTGTACCTGTACTCGTCGCGACTGGACGTGGCGCGGACGTGGCGCGAGCGATGGCGTTACCCGTATTCGGCGGCATGCTGATCGAACCGCTCACGTCCTTTATTGTACCGACCCTGTATTGTGGCTATATGGAGCTGAAAATGCGGGCTGGGTTTCGGGATCAGCACTGGATTGGTGAGGAAGATGATGTTCAGGATGAGGACGGCACGCCGTCGCTTGTCTCCTCGGCTGCCTGAGCAGATGTTTCGCGGCCGCACGGTTGCGAGTTGTATGTACCGTTAGGTGGTTTTGTTTTGGAGCTGTAACATTACCCGGTCTGACTGCGTTGCAAAGGGCTCGAAAGCCCGTCGCGGACGCCCGTGTTACTCGCTCTTGGTTCTGTTTTGTGACAAGAAGGAGAAGGTTATGAAGAACGTGAAGATGTTGTGTGTGGTCGCTTTGTTTGTGGGAATCAGCCAGGTGGCGAGGGCTCATGAAGGTTCTCATGATGGTTCCCACTCAGGACAGAAAGGAAGCGAGCGTGATCAATTGCGAGCCGCCGTGCAGGAAATCTGCCCGGTCTCTGGAGGCAAACTTGGCTCAATGGGTACACCGATCAAAGTCCAGATTGGCAAAGAGTCGGTGTTCCTGTGCTGCAAAGGGTGCATGAAAGGCAAAGTCAATCCGAAACACTGGGCGACCATTCATGCCAACATTGCAAGTGCACAAGGAAAGTGCCCGGTGATGAACAAGGCGGTCACGAAGGATTCGAAATGGACGATTGTTAACGGGCAGATCATCTATACCTGCTGCCCGCCGTGTGGTGACAAGATCGCCGCGAATCCGGAAACCTATCTGAAAAAAGTAGATCAACAGTACGCCGATTAGCTGAAAGCCAAGCGAATCGCGACGCGATAATAGGGCGGCAGTCCCACAGATCACGCCAGACCGGCGGTTCGGGGCGATGAGCCGGTTTGAGCCCTGGGAAATTGGGTGGCTTTGCCACCTGGTTGCCCAGGGTATTTTTTTGCTATCGTTGATTTCATTCCGTGTTGGTTACGTGGACATCCATTTGTTGGAATGGGATTTCGATGGCCGCTTCATCCAGTGCCAATTTCACCGCTCGCGTCACGGCCTGTTTGACATCCAGGAAAGCTTCTGCCTCGGCCCACACGCGGACCGACCAGTTTACGCAGGAATCACCGAGGTCTAGCAGGATGACCGCGGGCTGTGGATCATCGAGCACTCCTTGGACGTTCTGTGTGGCTCCGGTAAGCACCTCACGCGTGCGGTCGATGTCGGCCGAGTAGGCGACGCCGACCGCAATGTCGACTCGTCGCCGAGGATGAAAGCTGATGTTCTCGATGGTCGATCCGAAAACGGCTCCGTTCGGAATGATGAAACGCCTGTTATCAAACGTGTCCAACGTTGTTGTGAATAACTCGATCTCGTCCACTTTCCCCGTAATTCCGTCCACCGTAACGACATCACCGACCCGGAACGGACGAAACATCAACAACATGATACCGGAGGCGAAGTTGCCCAGTGTGCCCTGGAACGCCAAGCCGATTGCGATACCAGCCGACCCGAGGACGGCAGCAAAGCTCGTCGTCTCGACCCCGAAAACGCTCAAACAGGCCAGAATTACGAGCAACAAGATGCTCCAACGCGCCATCTTACTCAGAAATTTGGTCAGCGTTACGTCGATCTTGGCTTGTGCAAGAGCCTTTCTCGTGATGCTTCCAACCCAACCGGCGAATATCCAGCCGGCAAACAAAACCACCAAGGCGACGATGACCCGCCCACCATAATTAACGGCCATCTCCGATAATGCCTGTAACAACGTGTTCATCCCCCGATCCTTTCAGCAAGAAAAACGAATGATGCAAGTTCACCGATCCTGAAAAGTGAAGGCAAGGATCGGAAAACGAAGCAGCTGATGCGGTGCTTGTAGAGATAAATGTCGCAAGATAATCCTGAAAAGACGAAACGCGTAATCACAGCTGGTCGTAAGGCAAATCAAACGTGTCGCCCTTCGACATGTGCCGAATCAGCTCGTCGGCCCGGCGGACTATTCTGCATTTCTTCCAGCAGTGGCCGCGGATCGCCGCCCAAATAGATGATGACCAGAACCAGTATGATTCCGACGATTCCCCCACCGGCCATGGCCGGCCGGCGCATCGCCCTGCGGTCTTCGACGTTCTCGCTTCCGCGCCGGCCTCTCCAACGCATGGCTTCACTCCCGTTATCTTGCAGTTGGTCACAAAACTGTCAATTCCGATCGACTGGGTTTGCGATTTGGGATTCTTCCTATTGCCGCTGATTGGCGTATATTACGGTCTCTGCCTTCAAAGGCCTTCGTCCAAATGACTGGGACAGTCAAGCAGCGAGCAGCTTAACATGCGAAAACCACGCGAGCCAGTATGGGCAGGGTAATGCAAGAGGGGGGGACGCGATGTGCCAAGACAAGAACAGCAAGATCTTCGACGAGTATTTGCAAGCTTTTGTGCCGCCGAACAGCTTTGATGCTCACGCGCACCTGTACCGACAAACGGATGCGGCTCCAGGTCTTTCGGAGTGCCTCGATGCGGGATCAGGCGATATCGGTTTGGAGGATTACCGGCACGCAATCGGCAGATGGCTGGGCAATGCGTGTCCCGTTGCGGGGCTCTTTTTTGCTTTCCCTAAACCCGGCTTGGATCACGACGCGGCAAACCGATTTGTCCTTGACCAAGTGCGGGCACAACCGAACAGCCGCGCTCTGATGCTGATCCAGCCGAAGGATGATCCAGCCGTGGTGGAAGAGGTTACCATCCGAGGAGGATTCGCCGGATTCAAGGTTTACCATTTCTATGCTGGTCGGACGGATACGTTCAATGCTTATCCGGGCGAGTTTCTTCCCGAGTGGGCCTGGCAGATCGCCGACCAACACGATCTGGCCATCATGCTGCATCTGGTCCGCCCGCGTGCGTTGGCCGATCCGGTGAACCAACAGTATATTCGTGAGCATTGTCAGCGATTTCCGAACGCTCGTTTGATTCTGGCGCATGCCGCACGTGGTTTCTGCCGGACGCACACGGTCATGGGGATTGCAGCCTTGCGTGGAATCGACAACGTCTATTTCGACACATCGGCCATTTGCGAACCGGCGCCATTGGAGGCGATTTTACGGGAGTTTGGTCCGAGCCGCCTGTTGTTCGGCACTGACTTTCCGGTGAGCGAATCGCGAGGTCGCTGCACGACGGTTGGTGACGGTTTCCTTTGGCTCGATGCAAACAACATTGACTGGAAACAAGCCAAGTGTGCTGACCCGATCCTGGTCGGAATCGAATCACTGCTCGCGCTCCAGCAGGCATGTCACACGCTGCGGCTGTCGAATCGTGATGTGGAGCTCATCTTTTGCCGAAATGCTCGAAGAGTGTTTGGACTGGAAGACCCCAACGAAGGAGCGGAGACGCAGCGGGCGTACTCGCGAGCAAAACAGATCATTCCCGGCGGTACGCAGCTGCTTAGCAAACGGCCGGAGATGTATGCACCAGGCCGCTGGCCCGCCTATTTTGCCGAAGCACGCGGTTGCGAAGTCATTGACCTGGACGGGCGCCGGTTTTGTGATATGACGACGTCGGGGATCGGAACTTGTTTACTCGGATACGCCGACCCGGACGTGAAAGCCGCAGTCATTCGCCGTGTGGAACTCGGGTCGATGTGTACGCTGAATTCTGCCGAGGAAGTTGGATTGGCCGAGCTGTTGATTGCCTTGCACCCATGGGCCGAGCAAGTGCGGTATTGCCGAACGGGAGGTGAATCGATGGCGGTCGCTGTGCGCATTGCGCGTGCTTGCACGGGCCGTGATCGCCTTGCATTCTGCGGCTATCACGGTTGGTCTGACTGGTATCTGGCCTCCAATCTCACTGACCCCTTCGATAAAAACGCACGTGGCACGGACCGATTGAGCGGGCATCTCTTGCCCGGGCTCGAGCCGGCCGGTGTGCCCCTAGGGCTCGCTGGAACCACGATTCCCTTCACCTACAACGACATCGACCAAGTGCGGCAAATCGTCCAACGGGACGGAAAACAACTGGCTGCGATTGTCATGGAACCGACGCGATCGACGGATCCCCAGCCAGGCTTCCTGGAATCCATCCGAGAACTCTGCGATCAATGCGGTGCAGTTCTGATCTTTGACGAAATCACGACCGGTTGGCGCATGCACCACGGCGGTGTCCATTTGCGTTACGGAGTGGATCCGGATATCGCCGTCTTTGCCAAAGCGATTGGCAACGGGCACCCGCTTGGGGCAATCATCGGTCGAAGCCGAGTCATGGAAGCGGCACAACGATCGTTCATCTCCAGTACGTACTGGACGGAAGGTGTGGGGGTGGTCGCGGCATTGGCCGCAATTCGCAAGATGGGAACGTGCGACATACCGGCTCATGTTACCCGGATCGGCCAGCTTTTTCGCAACGGCTGTTGTGAACTTGGACGCCGGTACGACGTACCCATTGCTGTCACCGGACATGCAGCGCTCTTGCATATCGGGTTTGAGCATGCCGAGGCAATCGAGCTCGGTACGTTGTTGACGACGAGGATGCTCGATCACGGATTCTTGACAGGAAGCGGCTTTTATCCAAGTTTGACGCATACCGAACGACATGTGCAAGCATACCTGGCAGCCGCGGATTCGGTATTTGCAGAGTTGAGTGAAGCAATTCGATCTGGCGACATAGGAAAAAAGTTGGACGGCCCTGTGCGACATCAGGGCTTCAAAAGGCTAAACTAGGCTTTGTCTCAAAACGAGAGGGCGAAGCTCCTGCCGAGCCGTTATGGCCAACACCGATGAACACGTACTCCGAAAGCGGCCAATGACAAAGCAACGACCATGTATGAAACGAAACCGACGGGCTTGCTTCTTTGGTGATACAGCGTCCGAAAACAGACTGCGTCGATTTAGACTGCGTCGATTTAGACTGGGCCAATTTAGACTGGGCCAATTTAGACTGGGCCAATTTAGACTGGGCCAATTTAGACTGGGCCAATTTGGGTTGGGCCAATTTGGGTTGGTCTGTCTGGCCGCCCTTGTCATGCTGTCGGTCTGCCAAGGGGCGTTTGTCGAAGCGGCCGAGATCCGTCCTCGCGTGACGTCGGTGGTTCGAGAGCAAGCGGTTGACATGCTTCGCAGTCTGCTCGAAACCCAACAACGCTGGGTCAAGGTCCATGCGGCTGAGTTTCTATTGGAATTGGACTATCCCGACGGGGTCGAGGAGGATTTTGTCGAGCAGCTTAAGACGCACGGCGATGAGCCGGAGTATCGGATCGGCATCTGGCGCGTTCTATCCAAAGCCACTTACGACGCTCGAGAAAAACGGCGATGGGTTTCGCGGATTCGTGACGTGTTCCTTGATCCGGATGCGCCGGATCGCCTCCATGCGGCCGAGACGTTGGCCAAGCTTGGGTACAAGGTCCCGGACGCAAGTGAGGCAGCAGCGGGCCAGGCCGAAAGGAAGACGTTCGAGTACGTGGCTGCGCGTGACGACGCCATGGCGGTTTTCGCTCGCTGGGTTCTGGTCGACAACGACCCGAAGCACGATGACGCGCCGCTTGGCAAACTACTTTCTTCCGACGATGCTCGAATCCGAGGTCTGGCCGCCTATGCGATTCGGCACCTGCTTGAGATTTCACCCGCCACTGAACAGATCCTTGCGTCCGCGGCGGAGGCTGAACCGGAGGATTCGTCCTGGCGAGTATTCCTGGTCAGCGCGATAGCCGTGCATGGCCCCGCCAATAACCGCGGCAAGTGGATGACAGAATTACGGCGATATGCAAAGGCTGGCGAATCGAGTGTGCGATTTCAGGCCTGCCAGACATTGGCTCGACTGGCGGACGATGGTGATTTACCGTTGCTGACCGCATGCATGGACGATTCGGATGCGGATGTCCGGTCTGCGGCTGCCTATGCCGTATTGCGAGTTGGCCGGCGAGGACGCCACTCGCTGACCGGTTTGGATTGGGCGGTGATTGGCTTCTATGCAGTCGGCATGTTAGCAGTCGGCGCGTACTATTCGCGACGCACGCTGACGACCGATGATTACTTGCTCGGTGGCCGCAACATGAATCCACTGAGTGTCGGTCTTTCGTTGTTCGCCACGCTGTTGAGCACAATTTCCTACCTGGCTTTTCCGGGCGAGATGATTCGCTACGGACCGATGATACTGGCCATGGTTGTTGCCTATCCCTTGGTCGCATTGATCGTTGGCTGGCTGATGATCCCCTTCTTCATGAAGCTTCGCGTTACCAGTGCCTACGAGATTCTTGAAGTGCGGTTGGGGCTTGGTACTCGCATGTTGGGGTCCATGTTCTTTTTGACGCTACGGTTGCTTTGGATGGCCGTGATCTTGTATGCGACGACGGACAAGGTTCTGGTGCCGCTGCTGGGATTGGATTCTTCGGCCACGCCTTGGCTGTGTGCCATTTTAGGGGTGGTTACCATTACCTACACTTCGATGGGAGGCCTGCGAGCGGTCGTGCTGACCGACGTGGTGCAAACCGTGATTCTTCTGGGTGGCGCGATCCTTACAGTGATCTTGATCACGATCTTGCTGGGAGGTGTCGGATGCTGGTGGCCCAGTGAGTGGCCCGCCCACTGGCCGACACCCAAACTCTACGATCCTAACGAGCGAATTACGTTTTTCGGAATTGTGCTGGCTACCTTCACCTGGTGGGTCTGCACGTCTGGATCCGACCAGATGGCGATCCAGCGGTACCTGGCCACGCGGGATGTTAAATCGGCACGTAAAGTACTGGTTACGACGTTGGGAGCCAACGCGTTGCTCAATGTGCTACTGACAATGGTTGGCTTATCGCTGCTGGCCTACTTTCGTATTAATCCGCATCTGCTTCCCGACGGGCAAACGATTCTTGGCAGTGCGGATCGACTCTTCCCTCAGTTCATCGCGGTGGCCCTGCCCGCCGGCTTGAGCGGCCTGGTGGTCGCCGGCCTCCTTGCAGCTGCCATGTCAAGCCTGTCCTCGGGCGTTAACTCGTCTTGTTCGGTAATCACGGTTGATTTTATTGGCCGTTTTCGCCGAAGCAAGGAAAACGAGCTGGATCACGTCAAGTGGGCCAAGTACGTTTCCGTGCTTGTCGGTGTCATCGTGGTGATTCTGAGTGCCTATGTGGGGGGCGTGCAAGGTAACTTGCTGGAAGTAACCTACAAGGTCGTAAACCTGATTACCGTCCCGTTATTCGGATTGTTTTTTATGGCCATGTTTGTGCCGTGGGCTAAAGGGTGGGGAACAATTCTGGGCGCGATTTGTGGAATGGCTACCGTTGTCACGATCAGCTTCTGGAAAGAGCTGACAGGAAACACCGATGGAATCAGTTTCCTCTGGGCCATGCCCCTTTCGTTTGTGATTCAGACCGCCGTCGGCTCGCTGGTCAGTTTGCTTCCCTTTGGCCGCATACCATTAGAAAGGCTGAATCGCGATCGAAGCTGAAGAGCATAGCGAGTTTCCGTCATTCAACGGGCTATAGAACGTAATACGCGGCTTCGCTTTGCGTTATTGCTCTGCCACTGGCGAGGCAGATTGAAGTGGGCGCCGGCTATCGAACGATTCGTTGGGATGCGCAGGGCAAAAACTGCCGTCTCTTCCTCCAGGATGCTTGCCATGGAACGTGGCGTGACGAGGTGAATTGAGCGAAGATCGAACTGGGAAAGAACTACCGCGCGCATCAAAGCAACCGATATGCCCGCCCCCCCCATCTCAGTGCCCGATCCGCTGCACTGGCAGGCCACGCACTTGGGCCCGTACCGTCACCGTCTGGCCGGCGGTCAACCTCAGTCTCTGAGTGAATCGGTGACTGTGGGCGACTTTGACCAGCCACGAGCCGGAGGCGGCCACACTTGGATCCTCTATGGAGATGCCCGATTTGACGTGAGGTAGCCAAGCCACCGCGTCGCCGTCCGTTCGACGCTCCTCGAAATCACCGTTTAGCAGTTTGGCGCCTTCGACACGCAGATTGTCCATGTAGACCCAGACCGGCAGTTGTTTTTTTGTCAGTGGATCGGTATAGGAATCGCCAAGCAGAATCAAGGTGACGTTACCATCTATTGCCGAAACAAAAGAGAAACTCAACTCCTGCCAGGCATCGGTGGACGGGCCTTTCAGACTTGCTGAAAGCCGACACCCCTTTGGTTTGGCCCACTCGCAGACCTCACAACCGTGTATCGGCTTCAACATCTGGCCGGTCTTTTTCACTGAAAGGATATGGATGACCGCGTTGGATGGTTTGAGGTTGGGTACGGCCATTTCGCCGAACTGTGCCATCCAAAGAAGTGTCCCCCCCGTCACATTCCATGTTTCTCCACCGGTCTGTTTCAGCATGACCAACTGGTTGTCGGCCGGTTTCCGGACACTCAGGTTAAATGCCAATCGCGGGTTTCGCGTTTGTGGTGTCAGTCCAAGGGCGTCGAAGGGGATCTTCCATTCGGCAGTCCACAGGCCGATGCCACTCGCATTTGCCGCATACTGAACTCGGCTTTTTTGAAGTCGGTTCAATACGGATGATGTCCGCACGGGCTGGGCTGCAGCTTGCCATGTGCCATCGGTATACCCACGCAGGATCATGATCGGACCGGCTTGGCCACCGACTTCGGCAATCGCAATTTCGACTGCGTCATCTCGTTTCCATTGATGGCCGCCAGTGACGTGCCGGGCTGGGTCAATTCCGTTGTGAAACTGTACGTAGAGGTGCTTTTCATCGGTCTGGAGTATTGCATAGCTGGCGTGTTTGGCGGCTTTTGGAATATCTCGACCAGCTTCGGGTACTTCGTGCTGTATGGTGGCTGGTTCCATTTGTATCTTTTCAGCCGTTTGATCAGCGAACTCCAGTTGAAACGATTTGACGCGATTCGAAATCCACCATGGCCATCGCTTTCGAACATGTCTTCACCCTGTGGGCCAACATCGACACCCCAGTGGCAATCCACGAATAGGTTGTCATGCACGTGATTGGCTGCGCCGCCGCAGATCGACACGCCGCCGCCCAGCCGATAGCAGACGTTGCCGTAGATTTCCGTTTCGGGGGCTGAGTCGTCCCAATGCACAAAACGTGTGGAACTGCCGCATCCTTCTCGCGAATCCTCGATGTGGTGGTGGCGTTGGCGGTGCCGCAGACGAGGAGTGAGAGAGTGACGATCCAGGAAATGTGGTTCACCAGAGTTAGACACCTCGTAGAGCCTTGGTCCGCGGCGAGTGCGACCATCGCAGGGACAATCAGCATCGAGAAAACTTCTCCTGAATCTGCCTGTTTCGCCGAATAGTATAATCGCGATGCTGCAAGACGTGAACAGAAGGAAACGGAGAGCAAGTTCTCTATTACCTCAGTCGGCTCCGCTTGGATTATGGCATGTTGGATCCAAGGAGGCTTAACCCGTCTACTCAATCTAGCCCGCTTTGCGTAGACTTTCTGTGACGATGCAGTGAGCGTGTTTCATTTGCCAGAAGGAGAGCCAGACGATCATGCTTCGCGATCTCCTACTGCGTAGCCGCAGCTATCGGCGATTTCACCAGGAACCTCTGCAAGAAGAAACTCTGGTGGATCTTGTCGATCTGACGCGGCTTTGTCCATCTGCTGCCAACCGGCAACCGCTGAAATACCTGCTTTCCTGGCGGCCGGATCAGAATGCCCGGATCTTTCCGCACCTTCACTGGGCGGCGGCGCTCTCTGAATGGTCTGGTCCCGCCGAGAATGAGCGTCCGGCCGGTTACATTGTAATCCTCGGGGATACGCGGATTTCGCGCCGATTCGATTGGGACTGCGCAATTGCCGCTCAGGCCATTCTGTTGGGCGCCACCGAACGAGAGCTCGGGGGGTGCATGATTGCGTCGATCGACCATGCTCAGCTTCGCGAGGCACTTAACCTGCCTGAACACCTGGATATTCTGATGGTTGTAGCCTTGGGACGACCTGATGAGACGGTGATTTTGGAGGATGTAGATCCGGCACAGCGACCCTACTGGCGCGATGCGGACGACGTGCATCATGTCCCAAAACGTCTGCTTGCTGATCTGCGAATCGAATTGCCTGGGTTCTGATCGTGCGGCGATCCTCCTTAGCTGCGAGACTGATTCACCCATGGGACGAGCCCATGGGGGTCTGTACGCGGAGACAGTTATTGATTGGCGAATCCTAAGTGTTGGAGATCGGTGGCAAACACATTCCGGTCTGTCAGCACTCGCTGGGAAAGTCCAACCCGCATCTTGGGAACGTAGGGCACACCATGGCGAACGTGCTGTCACGGAGCGACGAGCCGAAGGACCTGCGATTCGTTGGAGTTCCTCTCCTGGACCGGACTGGACTGCCTGATGCAAGTCGTGTTACAGTAAGGCGTTGAGGGTTGCCCTTGAGATTGCCGGGTGGGGTTGCTCAAGTCGTAGCCGTTCACGCCGCTGGGGTCTGACCCTTTGGAAGCGAACCGGCGGCCTACATTCCGTGAACGGTTACCTCAAGTCCAAAGCGGCTGGTGTGTGCTCCGCAGCCACTCTTGCCGCCAGTGGACCGGGTACGGTATTCTTCAAGAGAGCCTGTCGCTTATCCGATCTTCGTTCAGGCTTGATATTGTGTGGTACGGACACGGTTCGCTTTCGGCGAACCACCGTTTTATTGTGAGGTGGTCTTATGGTACCCGATCGTTACCGATGGCTACAACATATCAGAGTATGGCTCGTTGCTGTCAGCTCCGTTATGTTGTTTGTGTCGATCCTTTGCGGAACGCTCGATGACAATTCCACGAGTCGAGCGTCCGAGGAGACTCCCCAGACAACGGAAGCTCGGATTGCACAACTGATTGATCAACTCGGTGCGTCCCAGTACGCAACGCGAGAGAAAGCTCAGATCCAGCTGGAACGTTTGGGGCAGGATGCCTTTGATTTGTTGAATCAGGCCCGTGAAAGCGACGACATCGAAATCGCGATGCGAGCCCGCTATCTAGTCCGGAAGATGCAAAAAAACAATGGAGCTCTGGCAACGGATTCCGAGGAGGTCAAGCGTCTGCTGCGGGGTTACGGCGAGCTTTCGCTGAAAGAACGCCGCACTCGCATGGAACAACTGGCTGCGCTTGGGCCTGGAAAAGCACTTGCTCCGCTCTGCCGTTTGGTTCGCTACGAGGAATCCCAAGTGCTGTCTCGGCGCGCCGCCTTGCTTGTTCTTCATCTTTCGTGGCCATCGGAAGAAGCAGATCGTAAGCAGTTGGCCCATGAAATTCGTACGGCAGTTGGGGCCAGCAAGCGTCCTGCGGCTGCATGGTTGCGAGCTTACGCGAACATGCGGGAGAAGGTGCCCGATGCGTTGGCGCAGTGGCAGCCATTGCTTGAATCCGAAATGAAAACGCTGGCCCAGTCGAGCGGCCAGACGGCACACGAAGTCGTACGGGACCTGCTCTGGTGGTATGCCGACCAGTTAAATGATGCCGGCCAAGACGAGCAGGTCAAGAAGGTCTTGCAACAATCAATCGGTGTGCTTGACGGATCACGAAAGCAGGTTCTGGAGGCGGTCGATTGGTTCCGTTCAAAAAAAGCCTGGGATTTGGTGATCGAAGCGGAAAAACGATTTCCGGATACATTCGGCCGCGCTCCACTGCTGTTGTACCGCCTGGCCGAGAGCTATCAGCAGAATGGCCAGGAGGTCCGAGCCAAGGAAATCGCTCGGAAAGCACAGGAAGAGATCGGAGAAGATCCTCGAGAGCATTTGGCGTTCGCGGTGAACTTGCAGCACGACGGAATGTTTCATTGGGCCGAGGTCGAGTACCGTATTGTTGTCAGCCAGATCGAACGATCACCAGGTGAAGCTAGTGGTGCCGTATTCTACTTGTCCGAGA
Source organism: Planctomycetota bacterium (assembly GCA_024274855.1). Taxonomy (GTDB): domain Bacteria; phylum Planctomycetota; class Planctomycetia; order Pirellulales; family Pirellulaceae; genus JAJSAJ01. The sequence goes on from JAJSAJ010000496.1 coordinate 24,268, forward strand.
TGTTGCACGACTTGGGACGACACCGCGAAGCGGGAGATGTTGTCAAGGCGTTGCTCGAGCAAGTGGACGCGGATCCCAAAATCCAGAAGGTTGTCGTGACCGACTTGGGGCGAGACATGGGCAGTCTCAAGGCGCGAATGCATTATTTCTATGCGAAAGACTTCGCAAAACGAAAAGAGATCGACAAGGAGCGAGCGACACTGGTAAAAGCTATCGAGAGTGATCCGCTCGATGCCGATGTCTTGATCGCAATGTTCCGCCTGCCTGAGCAGGACGAAGCATGGACCAAACAAACGGACAAACGAATCCTCGAAACGGTGACGGCGTTTCGAGAGAAGATCACGGAATTGGGAAAAAAGGCGAACAATCAACGAAAGCCGTTCGGGCAGCGAGCGGGCGCAATGTGGCCGCTGGCCAGTGCGAACAATCAGCTGGCGTGGCTCGTTGCCAACACGAAAGGTGATTTCGCCGAAGCGATCCGCTGCAGCTTGCGATCGTTGCAGTTGCGGCCGAATACCGCAGGTTACTTGGATACCCTGGGCCGGTGCTATTACGCAAACGGCGATTTCGCGAAAGCTGTCGAATCCCAAGAGAAAGCTGTTGCCATCGAGCCGCATTCCCCGCAGCTTCTTTCCCAACTAAAGCTGTTTCATGATGCCTTGGCGAAGGACCAAGAAAAGAACAAAAAAACTCCCTGACACGTGTCGACCAGTCGTGATTCCCCGCTGAACAGGGCGATGAGCACATCTGTTCGTTTCCAATAGATCCCCGCCGCGGTGTCCGATGTCGTCTGCCCATGAAAAAAAACCGCCTCGAATTCAGCCGACGCAATACGCCGAAATAGCACCGCTCGACGGCGAAACGCCTGATGAGTCGAGTGCGGACTTGAAGGGTCAAGCCAGTTGGCCACATGGATCGCTGTTCCATTGGAGCTTACTGGTCGCTTCCTTGTTCGTCCTGACCGCAGCTTGTCTCCTGAAGGTTCGAGCGGACCGGCGAGTCGTCGTGCCGGTTATCGAACAACCGCTGCCCGGAACCTGTACGTTTCGAAGTGTAACCGGAAAGAACTGCCCCGGTTGTGGAATGACACGGTCCTTTATCAGCCTGGCACATGGCCAATGGGCCGCTGCCTGGTACTTTAATCCGGCCGGGTATCTTTTCTTCGTGCTCGTCGTTTTCCAGGTTCCGTATCAGATGATCCAGATCCGGCGTGTTCGTCGAGGCCTGCAGCCCTATCGTTTCCTTCAGACTGAAAAGTGGCTCGTTCTCTTGTTGGCCATTGTGTTGATGTTGCAATGGTGTATCCGATTGGCATATCCGCCCGTATGAAAGAAAAGGCCGAAAGAGAATGGCTCGCAATCGTTTTCGAATTATCCTTAGCTGCGAGACTGATTCACCCATGGGGCGAGCCCATGGGGGTCTGTCAGAACGCTCGCTTGATTCGTCGATCTGGATCAGTGAAAATAAGTGGAGATTAGTGTTCTAGTCTTCCTCCCGCTGAGTCGATTACTTGCCACTTGGCTAGAGTGTTAAGGAAATTCCATGTCCCGAATCGCGATTGACGGCGGCCAATTGAACGTTGTTCAGCAAGGAACCGGAAAGCCGTTGCTGCTGGTTCACGGATTTCCTCTTGATCACCAGATGTGGCAGGGGCAACTCGACGGTCTCTCGCGGAAGTTTCGAGTGATTGCGCCCGATTTGCGAGGTTTTGGACAAAGCAGTGAAGCGTCCGGGCCCCTGGCCATGTCACGACTGGCCGATGACCTCGCCTCCTTGCTTGATAGGCTGGAGATCGTTCAACCTGTGGCCGTGGCCGGACTGTCGATGGGCGGATATGTGGCTCTTGAGTTCTGGAACCGGCATGCTGGCCGGTTGTCTCATTTGATCTTGTGCGATACACGCGCGGAAGCGGATTCCGAACATGTCGCGCAGACTCGATTCCAGACAGCGGAGGATGTATTAGCGGCTGGAGCATCGAGCCTGGTCGAAGCCATGGTTCCAAAGTTGTTTTCACTCGAAACACAGCGGCAGCGCCCCGAGTTGGTCTTGGCGACTGAACAGGTCATGCGGCTTACAAATCCCGAAACAATTGCTGCCGCGCTTCGCGGGATGGCTGGGCGTCTTGATGCAACGAGCTGGCTTTGCCGGATTCAAGTGCCGACGTTGGTGTTATGTGGGGAAGATGACGTGATTTCAAGCGTTGACGAAATGAAAGCAATGGCGCATGGAATCCCAGGCTCCACGTTCGTTCCGATTCCTGCCGCAGGTCATCTTGCCCCGTTGGAGAACCCCAAACGGGTCAACGAAGCGTTCCAACGCTTCCTGACAGCATAGTCGACGCTGCCCGGCTTACCAGCAGTCTGCTCGGCCGGAGTCTGCTTGGGCCGGATCGGGTCAATCACGGAAGCTCGAACAGCGATTGACTCTTGACGATTGCATAATCGTCGGGGAACGTGTGAAATGCCTGTACCAGCATGCTGCGACTTCGCGTTTCGACGTGGATGTAGCTGAGTGCGCCGAGTGCCATGCGACCGCTAGCATCAAAAACATGCAGCAATCCCCGGCGCTGGCCGTCGATCGCCAGTTCTTCCTGAAAGGTCCAGAAAACCTCCGGAGATACTGGTTCCAACTGAAAGCTGGTCTGGTAGGTGATGCCGCCTCGACAGTCGATTCGACAGTTCCGTTCGCCCCTAAGCGGGTGGGACATGAGTCGGCGTTTGCGAGGCAGCGGATGCTGGGAAGATGCAGCAACCTCTGTTAACGTCACGCCCCCGTACCGCCATGTCACGACATGGCCTGCCGAGGTGATGTTCACCTGAGCAGTGTATCCACCTCGTTCGATCGTTCGGGTCTTATGCACCTGAAACAGCTCAGGGTGCAAAGAGCGGCCGTATAAACGAAACGCCAATTCGGCGACTTTTGGTCTAACTGACAACACGGTGACGAAACCCCCAACGTGTTGTAATCCAATGAATAAAAAGAAAGCACGCTATGAATGCTCTCCATTATAGACAGTAATAGCCGGCGAGACAAAGCCAGTTTTGCAAAGAGTCGCAAAGATAATTTTTGCAAGCAAAACGGGGCTTGACAAACGCCCTGTTACTGTTTTGCACGATGCGGCAGCTGCTGAATTATGCGCACAGTCAACCCTCGCGTAGCCCTGTTGCATTCCACGCGTACGGTCATTTGTATGCAATCAGAGGGTGACTTGTGGTTAAAGGATCTCAACCAGAATGTCGTACATGGCATGCGAGCCGGCGGCGATGCCAAAACCTCGAAAGACAAATAGCACGGCGAAAAATATGCCGGCCAAAAATCGGAATGAGAAACTGTACCAATCAAACGAATAGCCGGCAGCCGAGAGCAACTGATAGTGGGCGGCGGAGAAAATGAGGCTCGTGCCCAAAACGGCCCAGGCCCAACGGGATCGGTGTGCGAGACCTAGCCACCCGAGCAATCGAGCGACAGCGGGCAGCAGGATCAGGCGAAACAGCAGCTCTTCGTAAATCCCCGCGCCGCAGTATCCAACCAGGCGTCCCAGTGTGCCGGTGTTTTCAAGCGAGTCGACCTGGCATGGAACAGCCATGGTCGGCACAAACAGGGCTCGCTGTAAATGGGCAATGGCAAACAGCAGCGTTGCGAACAGGGTCGATTCAAGTAGCATGGTTGGCAACGCGCCGCTGTTCAGTCGCCACGGGTCGCGGCGCATATGATGCCACCCGAGCAGTGCTCCGCAGGTGAGCAACGGCAACAGGAAGTATTGGCCAAATCCGATTGCGCCAAGAAAATGTCGCAACCATATATCCGCCCCGTTACGCAATACATGCGGTCCAAGAATAAGCGCACTCAACTCGTAGATCACCAGCAGGGGTGCGACAAAAACCAAGCTAACCAATGGGCGAGCCGATTCGGCCGCATATTGTTGGGGCGAGGGCAGTGGGGTGGATACCGCCGCTCCAATCTCTGTAGTTGTTGCCTGTTGCCGCACGATTTCGCCTCTATTCCCTTGCGCAGGATCATTGTTTGTTTCGGCAAATGGCCAGAGAGGCTTGAGCGGCTGAAACGCGACTGGCCATGATTCCGTGCTCCGAGTGACGTTCGTGTTGCGCAAAACGGTTACGCGGGTCGCGTCGCGCGTGCGAGCTTGGTTGAGACACTCGGCCGCCGACTAGCGACGGAGCAGAACGCGAACATCACAGACGTTCGTGTGGGTTGGGCCCGTTTTGATCAGCGCGCCAAGTGGCTCGAAGAAATGATAGGCATCATTTCGCCGAAGATAATCGTTCGGGTCGATTCCTCGCACCAATGCCTGGTCGGCTACCTGGCAATCCGCCCACGCGCCGGCCGCGTCCGTCGGACCGTCCTCGCCATCCGTGCCACCGGAAAGAACCAGGAGGTCGTCGATGCCTCGTCCGCGTGAAGGCAGACCGTCCCCGGAGCCTGGTTGGAGCAAATCTTGTAGGGCCGCGAGGACGAGTTGCTGGTTTCGGCCTCCTAGACCTCGCTGCGACTCGTCGATCAGAGTAACGGTCGGTTCACCGCCCGAGATCAAGCAATCGATTTGCGAGTCGACTTTCATTCGCCGAGCTTGTGTGGCCAACTGCCTGCCAACACCATCCGCCTCTCCTTCCAGCGTTTGTGAAGAGGTCAAGACGCTTGTGTATCCGCGTCGTTCGGCTTCCTGGCCACACGCATCCACGGCAACGGCATTGTTTCCGATTACATGGTTCGACACTTTGCAAGAACAAGGGACGTCATGGTGGTCGTCAGCGTGTTGTTTCGCTTCCAGATATCGGACGACGTTGGAATTGGAATGTGGGGCAAATCGGTGCAGTACGGCAAGGGCATCGGCGACGGTACTGCTGCTCGGTACGGTCGGTCCCGAGGCTATTACATCCAATGGATCACCCAGCACGTCCGAGATGATCAACGCTTCCAAATGCCGGCCTCCGCACGCTCGGGCTAATCCACCACCCTTGACGCGACTCAACTGCTTGCGAACTGTGTTCAGTTGCTCGATATTCGCTCCGGCGGCGCTAAGTTGTTTCGTGACCATCAGCTTGTCGCGAAGCGAAATGCCCCGGGCCGGGGCCGGCATCAGTGCCGATCCGCCTCCGGAAAGCAATACAATACACAAGTCATCCGCTGTCATCTGTTGGAGTGCTCGCAGAATTTGCTCCGTGCTTCGGACACCTGCCTCGGTCGGCTCGTTGACGCCGGCAGGTCGCGCGGGAATCAGCGAGATGCGTTGGAGTGGTCTGACACAGTTTTCAGGTACATTTACCCAACCTGTCAGTTGCTTATCCGCCATCACCTGGCATCCCAATGCCGATTCCAATCCAGCGGCCATTCCAGCGCCGGCCTTCCCGGCGCCGACAACAACAATTCGCCGGATTTCCGCGAGTGGAACAGCGTTATCCGAGAGCCAAAGCACGCCGTCATCGACGCGAACACTCTGTTCAACCAGCCGGTCACTTCGCACGGCATCGACACCAGCTTGCCATATCGCCAACGCGTCCGTTCGAAGCTGTGAGGTTGTTCTGCGCATCGAGTGTATCCTTCCGGGCAGTATCGGCACGGTTGTTCTCGGCCAAGTGGTCGTGCCTCGCGGTCAAGTTGCTGGTCTGAATGTCACGTTATTAAGTTGAGAGTGTGTGTATACGAAGGATGTCCTCCCATTGTCCTTCATGCTCGATGGCTATCTGGCTCAAGCCATTCGAACTACCGGCCGTGCAAAGAAGTCCTACCAGAATTCCACGCTCTCCAAGTTGCAAACGCCCGGCGATACTGCACCAGGGCGAGCCTTTGCCTCGCG
>JAJSAJ010000497.1 GCA_024274855.1 Planctomycetota bacterium
GAAACGATCGTCAGGGGAGCGTCGGTCGTGGAATGTATCTTCGACCGTTTCGTACCAAAACAGCAGATGGAATCATAAGGCCCGTGCTCATGAATGGCCAGCAGGCACACTATCAGTGGCTGATCCTACAAGACGGCAATCTGCCGCTCGGCCCGGATCGCCAGATGTCGCTAACCGAACACGTATGCACGGTTACCTTGGTTTGGCCGGAAAGTGGTAGTCCGTCGAGCGAAAACAGCTTTGTAATCGATCCGTGTTTCAGTCTCGCAGGTTGGTACACAGCCGTCGAACGGCTCGCGTCGATCGGCACCACGCCGGCAAGTATCGGGCTCTTCTTCGAGTCTCATCAACATGGCGATCACAGGTTTCAGATCCAACGGGAGAATGCGCTCCTGACAGTCCGGCGACCACACTTGCCAAACTGGCAGCGTATTGACCCTCGCCTGATAGAGATTCCCGATACTGCCTTCATCCGTTGCCCAGGCCACGAAATTGATCTGCACGTTGTCCAGTTCGACGATCGAGTCGGCAAAGTATGCGTGGCTTCGGATGCCGTGTTGAACCGTGATTGGCTGGTTGCCTGGCAGTATTATTGGCCCAATGTCTACTCAGACACTGAGATTGCAGAGACCTGGAGGTCGGTTGCGAGGATCGTCAAAGAAGCAGATACGATCATACCGGGCCACGGCGATCCCATAACGGTCGACGCTGGACTATTGGATGAGCTGATCGACCAATTTCCCAATGCTGAGTATGCCGGCCGATGTCCTGGTTTGTTGGGAGTGCTGAAGAGACGTCTCGCCGAACTGCGATGAACTAGGGAATGGAAAGGTGTGCGATTCTCGCGGCGAACTGAACCGAGCGTGTTTTCTCAATCACGCCACAATGCGGTCGCGTCATCCGGCACTGTGCTGCTGCCTTCAAGGACCGCTGAGTTCTTGACAAAGTTCTGGCGACCAATGGGAACGGGCCAATGGGACCCCGAGGGGTAACCTGGCGTTGGCTGGTGGCCCTGCCGCCCTGGGCGTGACGGGACGCCATCGGCATGGAAACCGGTTGAGTTTTTTCAAGAGTTAACGGTCTCCGAAAGCCCCCCAGCAACCAACTCGGGCTATAATGCGTTTGCACCATTAGCAAGCCGGCAAAGGGGCGCTCCACTCCACTGTATGTTAATGGGCCGCTGTTAATGGGGATGCGCAAACACCCACCGTCAGCTTGTGTACGCGGTTGCTTAGGACCGGCGAATCAATTGTTGTTGCGTTTACTGGGGGACGTTGCGGCGGTCCCGGTCCCCCACGGGCTTGTCCCGTGGGAACCAAAGTCTCTCAAGCTACAGGGCAGCCGAGCGCGCGTCCCGAACCGGGGGAGCGTTCATGCGGCGGTCCTCCGTAGCTGCGAGACTGATTCACCCATGGGACAAGCCCATGGGGGTCTGTACGCGGATGAGTGCGACAGTTATTGATTGGCGGTTCCTTAGGCTGCGACCGACTAATCAGCTGCACACTTCACTGTTCCTTCACACACAAAACAGGCGAGATCATGACTTGGAAAACGCTTGTACTGCTCAGCGTTCTCTTGACGGCACCTTTTACTACGGTCCACGCTGCGGAATATCAGAGTAAACAGCACACCAATATCTTACTGATACTGGTCGACAACGTGGGCTACGGCGACCTCGGCTGTTACGGAAGTCGAACGATCAAGACGCCGAACGTGGATCGTCTGGCAACCCAGGGCGTTCGCTGTACCGACTTCTATACGGCCTCGCCGACCTGCACGGTCTCGCGAGCCTGCCTGCTAACCGGCCGTGTTGCCCAACGCCACGGATTGACGCATCAGCTTCCTGGCCTTAAAGGAAATTATGGCATCGGCCTTCGACAGAGCGAACGTCTGATGCCTTCGTTCCTGAAACCCTTGGGATACGCCACCGGCTGTTTCGGCAAATGGAATATCGGGTTTGCCCCGGGCAGTCGACCCACAGAACGAGGGTTCGACGAGTTCTTCGGGCATGCCTCGGGCAATATCGACTACTACACCCACGTTTACAGAGGACGGAACGACCTTCATCGCGGCACGAAACCGGTCGAAGTTGAAGGCTACAGCACCGATCTGTTTGCCGACGCTGCCTGCGAGTTCATGCGCCGGCACCGAGCAGATCC
>JAJSAJ010000498.1 GCA_024274855.1 Planctomycetota bacterium
CATTGGGCAAGACCCCGTGAGTGGTTCTCGTTGATCGTAGTCGAAACTGTTAGGTTTGGCTCAGAACCGCCTGCCGCTGCGGGTGCCGAGATATACTCCCAGCCTGCAATTCGCTAGAGTGTTGCTCGTTCCGCGACGAAATTACCCATTCAAGGGGGAAGGGGCACGTCCTGCCCTGGCTGCCCGTGGAGCCTGTCTTACGATTGGAAGAGCACCGATGTTCCCATTCGCCAACCGAGCCACGCAGTCCGAGCAGCGCAATATCGGGCTGTGGCGGGCAACAAGTATTGGTGTTGGCGCGATCGTGGGCGGTGGCATTCTTGCCCTGGCTGGGACCGCTTTGGCGGCGACCGGTCCGTCAGCCGTGCTGGCTTTCTTGCTGAACGGACTCATTGCTCTGATGACGGCACTGAGCCTTGCTGAGATGTCATCCAGGTTTCCCGAGTCGGGTGGAATTTACACGTTTGCCAAGAAGGCTTTCTCGATCGAGGCGGCCTTTTCGGTCGGTTGGGTCGTTTGGTTCGCTTCGATCACCGCAGCGGCTCTCTATGCACTTGGGTTCGCCTATTTTTCGCTAATTCTGATTGAGCATTTGTGGGGCGCGTTGGCGCCACCTGCCCCTGCCTGGCTGGGCAGTGAGGGTGCTGAGACCACGCTGGCCGTGCTGATGACGGCTTTGGTTGCCTTGGTTCTGGCGTGGAGATCGACGAGAGGTGGCGTGTGGGTCAATGTGGCCAAAGTGCTCGTGTTCGCCATACTGATCGTGTGCGGATTGTGGGCAATTCCACGGCAGGACGCGGTCCAACTGCAGGCTCGTATGTCCCCCTTTTTTTCCGGAGGTTTTCCCGGGTTGATTCAGGCGATGGGCTACACGTTCATTGCCATGCAGGGTTTTGACCTGATTGCGGCTGTTGGAGGCGACGTTCGGTCGCCGAGCCGGAATATACCTCGCGCCATGATCCTGTCGCTGCTTATCGCGTTGGCCGTCTATCTGCCGATGTTGTTAATTATCGCCTTGCTCGGGCCGGCTGGGAACGAGTCGATTGTTCAGTTGGCTGGGCGGGATCCGGAGGCGGTGATTGCCATTGCCGCGGAGCGGTATTTGGGGTCGTTCGGTTACTGGCTGGTGATTGTCGGCGCGGTGCTTGCAACGCTTTCGGCATTGCAGGCGAATCTCTTCGCGGCCTCGCATATTGTGCGCGCCATGGCCTGCGATCGTACGTTTCCTGCCGTTGTGCGCTTGGTCAGCTTGCGTCGTGGAACGCCCTATGTGGCGATTAGTGTCACCGCGTTGATCATCATTATTATTCTGGTGTTTTTGGAGAATGTTGCGACTGCGGGTGCCGCTTCCGGACTTATTTTTTTGATTGTGTTCGCACTTGCTCACTGGATTGCGATTCTGATTCGACAGCGGAGTAACGACCAGTTGCCTCCTTTTCGCACTCCCTGGTTTCCCGTGGTTCCTGCGGTTGGGGCTTTGTCCTGTCTGGCGTTGGCCGTGTTTTTGGGGCTTGCCGTCCCAGCGGCAGGAATGATCATCCTCGTTTGGCTCGTCATTGGGGGTGGGATGTTCATGACTCTGTTGGCTCGACGGGCGCGTGTGCACGATGCGGTCACGATGGCACAAGATCCGGAACTGGTTCGTTTGCGAGGTCAGAATCCGCGAGTGTTGGTTCCCGTGGCCAACCCAGGCAGTGTGCGCGCCATGGTTGGCTTGGCGCATATACTAACCCCCGTTCATCTTGGACGCCTGACGGTGTTAAGCATCGTTGTTCGGCCCGAAGATTGGATTCCTGAACAAGATGCAGACCCGATGGAGTCTGCAACCGAGGTGGCTCGCCAAGCCATCAGCGCTGGGGTCCACTGGGGAGTTCGCGTTGAGGCGATGATGATTGCCGCCCGTGACCCGGTGATCGAAATCGCGCGCGTGGCCAATCGTGTTCGTTGCGACATGGTTGTCGTTGGGTTCAGTCGGATCTCGGAAGAACGAACGGGAACATCGGCCGAACGCTTGCTCAGTTCTGTCGAAAGCGACGTTGTGGTTTTGCGAGCCGCCGATGATTGGGACCTGGCCGGTATTCGCGATGTGTTGGTCTTGGTGGCCGGACGTGGCGGGCATGATACGTTGCGCGCTCGCTTGCTGGGAAGTTTAATGCGGGTTGGACGGCGCCGGGTAACCTATCTTCGTGTGTTGCCGGAGGACGCGTCGCCTGGGGCAATTTGCAGCGCGCGCAGCGAAATGACCCGTTTGGCTGCGGATGAAACCTGGGAAACGGCCGAAGTTGTCGTTCAGACTGACAAAAACCCCATCGCTGTGGCAACACGTCATGCCCAGAAGGCGGACCTGGTGGTCCTGGGCGTTCAACGTGTGGGTAAGACGCGTCTGTTCGGCCGGTTCACGCGCCGCTTGGCGCAGCAAACGGAATGCCCCATGATCGTCATCAGCCACCGTTAACAGAGTGCCCTTTGGCGCGGGAGTCGTTTCAGAGTCCTACTTCGCTCTGCTGCCCCCCAGATTCTGGGAGAATCGAGTGTGTTAGGATTCGCGTAACTGTTTAGCCGTCTGCAGTAGGATTTGTATTTCGCTGCTGTTTTTTCGGCTGATCGACCCCAACGGCCTTGTGCCGTTGGTGAGCGAGTCTATTGAGCTAAGGCCGGCATGTCATGTCATGCCGGCGGCCGCTCCCTCCCCGCCGCCAAAGGCGGCGGGGAGGGAGCGGAAAGGGGATTGTCATCACATGCTTTTTAGCTCGAGAGACTTATTCACCCATGGGACAAGCCCATGGGGGTCCTTCGACCAACGTGCGTTCTCCATGTGACTAAAGTGTTACGGATTCGCCAATTAATAACTGTGGGATTCTTCCGCGTCCAGACCCCCATGGGTGAATCAGTCTCGCAGCTAGAGGATCGCTCGGCTGCCCTGTAGCTTGCGAGACTTTGGTTCCCACGGGACAGCCCGTGGGGGACCGGGACCGACGCATCGTCCCCCAGTAAACGCGACAACAGTTGATTCGCCGGCCCTTTTGTCCGTCCGACATGCCAAAAAGTCCGTCTTTTGTCCGGACATTCCGCAGCTTTGCACGCGTCCGCCACGCGATCGCGGCATGGCAGAGAACCAGATCCCTCAACGCGACGTAGTCGAATAAGCAACGCGAGATCCTTTTTTGATTGGCACGCGGATTGCTGCAAGGTGTTGCTGCAGGGTATTGCGACAGAGTGCTGTGTGGAATCGGCCAAGGGTTCGCAATGTAGTGTTTTTGTTTGGACGTGGTGGTGTCAACACCTTGTTTGCTGGTGCGATGGACGTCAATGGTGATCGTAAGCAAGCGTGGTGTATGACTTGAGAGAATCAGGATGAAAGGAGATCGACGATGAGTATGATCCAGAAAAGACGAGTTTCTTTGGTAGTGGTCGCGCTGCTTGGCGTCATGATGATGGTCGGGCTTTACGTTCTGCCAACGACGCTGACCACGTTGAGTTATGCGGTGGAGAAAGGAAAGGCGTATGCTTCGCAGGAGCAGTTGAGTGTTGCTCGCGATTTGTCGGCGGCGTTCAAGAACGTGGCTAAGTCGATGCGGCCGGCGGTGGTCAGTATCACTTCGGTAAAAAAAGCACCGCCCCTCGCTCGCGGGCAGCACCGTATGAGTCCGCAGATGCCGGATGAACTGCGACGGTTCTTTGGGGACGATTTTGCAGGAAGGCTGCCGTTCAACTTGCCGGGACCGTCGCAGGGGCATGCCATGCATGGAACGGGATCGGGCGTTATTGTCTCCGAGGATGGCTACGTCTTGACGAACAATCATGTCGTGACCGGCGCGGATGACGTGACTGTTCACTTGTCGGATAACAGACAATTCAAGGCGAAAGTCATCGGGACGGATAAAGCAACGGACTTGGCCGTGTTGAAGATCGACGCGACAGGGCTGGCACCCGCGACATTAGGTGATTCGGATTCGATGGAGGTCGGCGACTGGGTCGTTGCGATCGGCAGCCCGTTCGGTTTGGATCAGACCGTGACGGCGGGGATTGTCAGTGCGATGGGGCGCGGCAATGTTGGCATTACGGACTATGAGAACTTCATCCAGACAGATGCGGCGATCAATCCGGGAAACAGTGGTGGACCGCTCGTGAATCTAAAAGGTGAAGTGATCGGCATTGACACGGCGATCGCATCGCGAAATGGTGGAAACATGGGGATTGGTTTCGCGATTCCCAGTAATATGGCTCGTACCGTCATGGACAGTCTGATCAAGAATGGGCACGTGCAGCGAGGGTATCTGGGAGCGATGATTCAGAACTTGGATCCCGATATGGCTGCATCGTTTGGATTTCACGGGACCGATGGCGTGTTGATTGGCGATGTGATCAGCGATGGCCCGGCGGCAAAGGCCGGCTTGAAAATGGGTGATATTGTCACCCGCTACGATGGCAAGAAGGTCAAGAACGTCCGGCAGTTGCGACAACTTGTTGCGGCGACGGATCCGTCCGTTCGAGTGAAAGTCGAATTGGTTCGCGAGGGGAAACCCCAAACGTTGATTGTTCAGATTGCTCCGTTGGCGGGTGATTCGCCATCGCTGGCTGCGGTGAAGTCGACGGAGACGAACAAGCTTGGGATTTCTGCCCAGACGTTGACGCAGGATTTGGCGAGCCAGCTTGGCTATACCACGACGGTGAAGGGGGTCGTGGTCACGGCCGTAGAACCTGGCAGCGCTGCTGAACTGGCTGGCATCCAGCCGAAGGATGTTATTGTCGCGGTTGGGAACTCACGGATCGCCAACGTTGCGGATCTGACCCAAGCGATCAAGACCCATAGTACGAAGAAAGGTGTTCGCTTGCTGGTGATGCACGATAACATCAGCCGCTATGTGTTCCTTCGTATCGGTGAATGAACGTAGGTTGACACGGTAAACGAAGTCTGTTTTATCCTGGCAGAAGAGAGCTCGATCGGAAGCGATCGAGCTCTCTCGCTTTCTTGATGAAGGGCTCATTGGTTTGCCCATGGTCGGATTCGCCGACGTGATCGGCCTCACCTCACGATCGGGTCATCCAACACCGTACGCACGGCGTCCCGTTTCTTGTTACAATTGTGGTCACCCACAGACGCTGTACGTGTTTTCGAGAGTCGACGATAGACCCGGAGGTTGGAAAGACTGATGAACCGCTCAAGTGAAATAACACGCCGCCGCTGGTTGACCGGTTGTGCTGCCGGCGCTGGGGCCTGGACGATGTCGTGTTGCCTGCCGGCCAAACAGGCGACGGGGACGTTCCAACTGAAGTTCATTCTGGCATCGGCCATGTATGGCTATACGGCCGTCGAGGAAATCCTCCCCGAAGTCAAGAAGACGGGGGCCGATGCTATCGACATTTGGCCCAAGGTCCATGGAGATCAGCGAGAGCAGGTTGATCGAATGGGAATCGAGCGGTTTCAACAATTGCTAAAGAGCAACGGTATTCGATTGGGCGCGTCGACCTGCTATCGACTTGGACCGTTCAACTTGAAAAACGAGATGCAATTCGCAGCCCGGATCGGTGGTCGTGGCGTTGTGCTGGTCACCGGTGCACATGGGCCCAAAGACTTGAAGGGTTCCGCGCTGAAGAACGCGGTGCGTCGTTTTGTCGAGCAGATGAAGCCACATGCCGAACTGGCCGAGCGAACGGGATGTGTGATTGCGATCGAAAATCATGCGAACAGCCTTATCGATTCTCCCGATTCGATCCGTTGGTTTGGCCAGTTTGCCACGTCGAACAACCTGGGAATTGCGTTGGCTCCGCATCATTTGCCGCAGGACGCCCGATTGATCGCATCGATCGCCGATGATCTGGGCTCGAACGTCAAGTTCTTTTATGCGCAACAGCATGGGATGGGGTCGAGCAAAAAGCTGCCGAAGCAACAAGAGATTCTTCAGATGCCGGGTCGCGGGCCCTTGGACTTCACACCCATTCTCGCGGCCTTGAAGAAGGCGGACTACCACGGATACACCGAGATATTCATGCACCCGGTGCCGCGAGGTGTTCCGATTCTTGATTCGACCGAAGCTATTACGCGCGAAATCAACCGAGCACGTGCCTACCTGCTAAAGTGCATCGGATCCTGACAGAACCTGCTCCGCCTCTTGGATTGCGGGCGAAACCCGCGTTAGTAGATGTGTGGAACGAACGTCTGTTCATTCAGCGGTGGACGAATATACCCTTTATCATCTTGGCGCGGAGGAAGCTCAACCGGTGGCAGCTCGATTGTCTTGTACGGGATCATGCTGAGCAAGTGGCTGATGCAGTTGAGCCTCGCCCGTTTCTTATCGTCAGCGTCAACCACGTACCAGGGAGCTTGCTTGATGTCGGTATAGGCGAACATGTCATCTTTTGCGCGTGAATACTCAACCCATTTCGCGCGGGATTCAACATCCATCGGGCTCAGCTTCCACCGTTTTGTGGGATCGTGAATTCTTGCTTGAAACCGCCGTTCCTGCTCCTCGTCGGAGATCGAGAACCAGTATTTGACCAGCGTGATTCCCGAGCGGACGAGCATTCGTTCAAATTCCGGGCACGATCGCAGGAACTCGCGATACTCTTCATCCGAGCAGAATCCCATAACCCGCTCGACACCGGCCCGATTGTACCAGCTTCGGTCAAACAGAAGCATTTCGCCAGCGGCCGGCAGGTGGGTCACATAACGCTGAAAGTACCATTGGGTCTTCTCGCGTTCCGTCGGAGTTCCCATAGCCACGACGCGGCAGATGCGTGGATTGAGGCATTCGGTAATCCGTTTGATGGTACCCCCTTTTCCGGCCGCATCACGACCTTCGAACAATACGACGACTCGAAGCCCTTTGTGCTTGATCCACCGTTGCAACTTGACCAGCTCGATTTGCAGTTTTTCAAGCTCCTTCTCGTAGAAGTGTTTGTCCAATCGCTTCCTGTGCTTCTGTGATTTGTTGCTCATTTTCGTCGCTTTTCAACAATGCCGTGGCGTCTCTGTTGCGCTCACGGCTGGCTTGGTGTTAGCGGGACGGAAGTCCGTGCTGGTGGCCGGTTCGGCACGGGGGCCTGAACAAATATAGGCCGCGCTGGGCGGCAAGGTATCTTCATGGCCTTTGACACCCGCGGGAAGGGGCGTTAATGCGGCCTTTCGACGCTCGGAATCTGAAGATTCTCCGGGAAATACGGTAGAAAGCTCTGCGAACTGCCGGCCGGATCGCGGGGTGAGAATGGTTATGACGGCGTTGAAGCAGACGGGCGCGATTTTTCCCGGTGGCTGTTTTCGCGTAAAACAGCAGGGCGTGGCAGCATTGTACGATGCGTGCCGATAGGAGTTGAGAACCACTTAAACTGAGAGTGCCACAGCGAGGCAGGCAATCGCTGGATCTCAACTCGTAATGTGCGGGTGCGGCCCGTGTCAGGTCGAGGTGCCGTCTTCCGGTGTTCCGAAGATGTTACCTTGCTGGAACGCTTCCGCCATTGCTCGGGGGACTTCCGCTTCGGCCATCACCAGGCGAGCCCGGTTCTCTGCAACGCTCGCTTTCATTTCCTGTTCGACCGCCACTGCCTCGGCACGTCGCTCTTCCGCCTTGGCTCGAGCCACGCGGGTATCTGCTTCGGCTTGGTCTGCTTGCAATCGAGCTCCAATGTTCTGACCCACGTCAATATCGGCGATGTCGATCGAAACGATTTCAAAGGCCGTGTGTGCGTCGAGCCCTCGATCCAGAACGGCACGTGTGATTCGATCGGGGTTTTCAAGTACTTCCAGATGCGTATTGGCAGATCCAATCGACGTGATAATGCCCTCGCCGACCCTCGCGATCACGGTCTCCTCGGTCGCTCCGCCGATCAGTTGATCAAGGTTTGTCCGAACGGTTACGCGTGTTCGAATTCGCAGTTCGACGCCGTTCTTGGCGATTGCACTCAATGTGGTCTTACCGGTCCGACGCGCATCGGGGCAATCGATCACTCGTGGATGAACGCTCGTCCGCACAGCATCGACCACATCGCGGCCAGCGAGGTCAATGGCTGCGGCTCGGTCGAAGTCCAGATTGATGTCCGCTCGGTGAGCAGCAATAATTGCATGGATCACGTTCATGACATTGCCGCCGGCCAGATAGTGCGCTTCGAGTCTGGCCGTGCTGATTCCTGTACGCCGGTTGATGTCGAGGCCCGACTGCGCAGCCATGATTTTTGCCGTCATGATCACGCGCGGATTGACTTGGCGGAATCCCATGCCGACAAGGGCCATGAAGCTCACGTCCGCATCGGACATGAAACCTTGGAACCACAGCTTGCCATAAACGGGAACAAAGATTACCAGTACAACAACAATCAATAGTGCGATCGCAATCAACGCGTAGACGGCAAACATCCACCACTGAACGGGTGAATCGCCTTGAGCCAGTACGAAGAGCAGATTACCGATCATGAGAGCGCCCTTATCAAGTGAGTCAGGATGCAGCTGAAAACCAACACTCCGGGCGGCAGGGCCGCAACCAAATCCAAGCTACCGCGTGGGGCCCCAATAACCCGCTCACGTTGGTCGCTCAACTTTGGCGAAAACTTGACGGTCTTTGAAGTGACCAATTCAAATCATAGCTGATTCCAGCTCGGAAAGGTAGCAGGAAGCATGGATGTCCCACCATCTAAGGTCTTTCGGCCCGGCGACGGATAGCTTGCGAATAATTCGGGTTTTTGTCTGCGGGGCTTTCGTTACCCGTGTCGGTTTTGTGACGATCCACCAGCTTGTGGTATGTGTGCAGAGTGGGCTCCCGGCTCGTCCGCGACGCGACGTCTGCTGCGGATTGTTTGCGGTCCCGCCACTTGGGTTGTGGTTCTTCTAGGTGTGGGGGGGCACGCCTCCCCGCGTCCTGCTGGATGTCTTGATCGGCTGCCAGGCGGGCTTCCACATCCCCGCAGGTCAGCCCTGACCGCACCTCGACCCGCGTAATAGTTGTCGTCCACGGCGATGTAGATGGTGCCCCACGCGTCCAAGCTCGTCTGCATCGATGATCAGGTCAGAGTGGCTTTTTCTCTCTTCTTCTGCTTTCTCTGCTTCTTTCGCTGGTCTCTTTCCACGTTTTTGGGCAACCAGGACTTTTTTCGGAAATCCGATCTCCGATCCTTGATGGATTGCCCCGTTGTTTCGCGATTCTATAGGTAAGAACTGGACTTTTGCAATCTTTGAAATCAAGAGCACTTCCAAGTGCTGGCAGCCATGTAAGATAGGGACTTACGACGACAAGACCGCAGCGAATCGATATTGCAATGCAAGTTTGCAATATCGGGTGTGCTCTCTTGAGGCTCAGTCGATCCAGCCGCCGCCGAGCAGCCGATCTCCGTCGAAACAGACGACTGCCTGGCCCGGAGCGATGCCGAAACACGGGGCGTCGAATGTAACACGCAAGCGATTTCCGGGCAGGTGTTCCGCGAGCGAGGGAGTTGCGGGGGTGTTATATCGAATCTTGGCCAGGCAGCGGAATCGTGCCTTTATGCGGTTGTCAAACCAGTTGACGTCGGATGCGGTCAGCGTCTGACGATGCAATGCGGACCGTGGACCGATGACCACTTGGCCCGTCGTCGCGTCAATACGAACGACGAAATAGGGCTCACCCATGGCGACGCCTAGCCCCTTGCGCTGGCCGATCGTGAATCGCTCGATCCCGTCATGGTGCCCGACGACACGGCCGTCGACAGTTACGATCGGCCCGGACGTATCGAGATTTGGGCGGCGGTCGCGAACCAATTGAGCGTGTTGGCCGGGCGCGGCAAAGCAGATTTCCTGGCTGTCGCGTTTGTCCGCGACGCGCAGCCCGAGCTGCGTGGCCATTTGGCGAATCTCCGTTTTTCGGTATTCGCCCAGCGGCAGCAGCACACGAGGCAAGCGGTCGGGGGCAATCCCAAACAGCACGTAACATTGGTCCTTGTCGGGGTCGATGCCTCGATAGAGCCACGTTTTCCCGTCGGCGGACTGCTTCTTTCTCGCATAGTGACCTGTCGCGACCTGGGCCGCGCCCACGCTGTCGGCGTACTGGAACAGCTTGCCGAACTTCAGCCATTGGTTGCAGACGATGCACGGGTTGGGCGTACGACCGACAGTATATTCGTCAACAAAATAGGTGATGATACGATCGAATTCCTCTTGGAAGTCAATCGCATAGAATGGGATGTTCAGCTGGTCGGCGACGCGCCTCGCATCTTCCGCGTCTTCGGCGCTGCAGCATCCCTGTTTGTGTGTGGTCGCTTGTGAGAGCAGAGGGGTCGGTTCGCGCTTACTGGCGAGATCTTGCCCGCACGTAATGGGGGCCTGTTGCCCGTGCCGCATGAAAACACCGATCACCTCGTGGCCCTGCTGTAACAGCAAATGAGCTGCCACGCTGCTATCCACGCCACCCGACATCGCCAGAATAACACGTCCCATTGATTCGCCGGCCCTTACCTTCTGATTGCAAACAAATGACCGTGCGATGGCCTTGCAGGCCGTCGAGTGAAGGCTCAAATCGCATTGGTCGCTATATACCCAGAAGTCACTCTTCGTTAAGTTTGGAACCCAATCGTATCCAATCGTATCGCAATGCCCTATTCTCGACGGGCTACAAGTCCATCGTACAGTAGGTTTTCCGCAACGCTCGGGGGCAATCGTCTGTCGAGGCTCGGTCGGTGCCTCGAATTGAACGTTTTATGGTCAGTCGACCGGCGGTACAAGGGATCGTAGTCGAATCAACCTGTTGGGGACACCGACGCGGCAAAAAGGTGTTCCGCAGTTCGGCGATCGCCTGCTCTTCCACGAAGGGGGGGGCGGCCGGTATATTTCAAGGGTAGCTTTCGTGGGAAGCTATTCCGTTCTTGTTGAATCTTGTGGACGACATTCGCAATCAGGAGCTTAGTGACGTTATGGATTCCGAAATCAAGGATCTTGCTGAAAACATCCAACAGCGGCTAGTCAAGCTACGAGACAGTCTTTGACTACGCTGCAAAAAAATCACAAATTGCC
>JAJSAJ010000499.1 GCA_024274855.1 Planctomycetota bacterium
AACAACCGCGAACGGCCAGGCAGGCCGTACTGGTTGCAATGGGCTGAACGAAACGAACAGAATCGATCGATAACAGACAGACTGGATGAAAAATGTGATGAGTGATCAGCCAAATCGAGGTTTGCGCACAGAGCTTGCCGATCAAGTAGCCATTGTGACCGGCGCGTCTCAAGGACTCGGCCAGGCGATAGCGATCGAGTTGGCTCGCAATGGAGCCAAGGTTGCTTGCGTCGCGCGGAATGCCGAAAAACTGGCGGAGACCGTGGCAAAGATCGAAGCCGTCGGCGGGCTGGGGCAGGCCTTCCCCTGTGATGTGAAGGATAGAGAGAGCGTCGACAAAGTGGTCGATGACGTGATCGAATCCTGGCAGCGACTGGACATTCTCGTCAACAACGCCGGCATCACACGAGACACGCTCCTGCCTCGGATGAGCGATGAGGAATGGGATGATGTGATTGCGACGAATTTGCGCGGAGCCTTTCTGTTTGCTCGTGCTGCATCCAGAATCATGATGCGAGCCCGATATGGACGGATTATCAACATCAGTAGTGTTTCCGGACTGATTGGAAATGCGGGACAAACAAACTACTCGGCCTCGAAGGCCGGCCTGATTGGAATGGCTCGAAGCCTCTCTCGCGAGTTAGCAAAACGGAAAGTCACGGTCAATGCCGTGGCCCCAGGATTCATTGAGAGTGAAATGACGCAATCGCTCGGAGACGCGATCTTGAATGAAGTCAAGAAACAGATTCCGGCCAGGCGTCTTGGAGTCCCGGAGGATATCGCTTACGCGGTGCTTTATCTGGCCAGCCCGGCCGCTTCGTACGTGACCGGTCAGGTTCTAACCGTTGATGGGGGAATGACCGGATGATGCCGGTCAGCGATGCACGCAATTTCGTGTTCGGACAGCCGGACGTGTCAGAAACGGCGTAAGGCATCTAATGGAGCGCACGAGCTGCTCCTGCCTACTTGGGGGGTAAGCTCTGGTCTGCCTTGACTTGGCTTACGTAAATCCTCTATGTTTTGGCTTGAACGTTGTGTTACAGGATGTGAAATTAGATTTGGAGACTGTCACAAAATCAGTGTCAAACGGTGTGGTCGTCGGGAGACATGCCCGTTTACAAAGGTTTTGCGGCACACTTTGGGAAACTCAATCATCAGCCCCAGCGCGGGCTGGATCCTTACTTATGGGAGTTGGAGCACGTGGCATCTGTACAAGAACGGGTTGTTGAAATCGTCGCTGAACAATTGGGAGCCGAAAAGGACGCGGTGACTTCGGAAACGCATTTTGTAAATGATCTCGGAGCCGACTCTCTCGACACCGTCGAACTGGTGATGGAACTCGAGGAAGAGTTTGACATCAGCATTCCGGACGACGCTGCTGAGAAGATCCAAACGGTTGGCGAAGCAATCGATTTTATTGAAAAAGCCCAGGCTGCATCCTAACGAGGGCTGCACCCGCAAGACGAGGGTTAAGCGCCCAGAGCCAGAAGCCACTCCAGTTCGGTTTTTTCGGCAAGGCGTCGTGCGAACCGCGCGTAACGCACAAACGGCCGCGATGGCCAGGCTACGCCGCCAGTCGATGTGAGTCACCCGTCGGATTCGTTGTTGACCCGTTCCAGCCGGCTATTGCACTCCATGTGGCTACTGGTGGTTAACACGGCGTGTTTGAGTCTCGGCCCTGTGAGTAGATTACACAACCACTCTTCATCCTAATCGGATAGTAACACGAGCATGAAAAATCGCGTTGTTGTCTCCGGGCTAGGTGTCGCCACGGCCATCAGTAGCCAAGTCGAAGATCTGTGGACACGGATCTTGGCGGGCGAGAGTGGAGTGCACCCAATCCTTCGTTTTGACGTTTCTGACCTGAAGGTGAGAATTGGTGGAGAAATCTACGATTGGGATCCCAGTAGCCATATCCCAACCAAAGAGATCAAACGAATGGATCGTTTTACCCAGTTTGCCATGGTGGCTGGGATTGATGCCGTTCAAGATGCCGGACTCGACTTTGAACAGGAAGATCCGTTTCGATGTGGGATCATCTTGGGTACAGGCGTTGGCGGACTAGGCGAAATCGAGACACAAATGACCCGGTTGATGGCCAGGGGACCCGAGCGTGTCTCTCCGATGACAGTGCCGCGGATGATGTTGAACGCGGCCAGCGGGCACCTTGCCATTCATTACGGCATCCGTGGGCCGAATTACGCCGTCGCGACCGCTTGTGCCAGCGCAACCAACGCGATGGGGGATGCGTGCCGCGTGATCCAATACGGCGAAGCAGATGTTGTGATCACCGGTGGCACCGAAGCGGCGATGACGCGGATGGGAATGAGCGCCTTTCAGAATATCCGCGCCTTGTCGTTTCGCAATGACGAACCCGAGCGGGCCAGCCGCCCATTCGACTTGGATCGCGATGGCTTTGTGCTAAGCGAAGGAGCCGGATTGGTCGTTTTTGAAAGTCTTGAGCACGCGCAGCAGCGCAACGCGCGAATTTATTGTGAAGTTTTGGGATATGGCACCAGCACCGATGCGGGCCATATCACTCAGCCCGACGAGCAGGGTGTCGGCGCGGCTCGGGCCATGAGCAATGCCCTGCAAAATGCCCAATTGAATCCGGATGATATCGACTATATTAACGCTCATGGAACCAGCACCCCTCTGGGCGATAAAGCCGAGACGGTTGCCGTTAAGACCGTGTTCCAGGATTGGGCACGCAGTATTAGTATTTCGAGTACCAAGAGCCAACTCGGGCATCTGCTCGGGGCCAGCGGTGGCGTGGAGTTGGTATTGTCCATCAAGGCAATGCTCGATAGCGTCGTGCCCCCTACAATCAATTTGGACACGCCCGATCCAGCCTGCGACCTGGATTTCACTCCGAATCACCCCCGCCAACGGAAGCTCCGACGGATCATGAGCAACAGCTTTGGGTTCGGTGGTCACAACGCTTCGATTATTGTCGGGCCCTACAAATAAGCGTCGCCTCTTTTCGACCCGTGTCTGCACGGCTGCGTCAGTAGTTGAACTTCACGCCACGCTGCAGCAGATCTTGGGCTAACCGGCTCGCACCCGTGAATTGCACGGCGTCCCAGCCAAGACTTCGAGCCCCTTTGACGTTTTCTGCCTTGTCATCCGCAAAAAAAATCGCCGAAGGTTCCTCGCACGCAAGTCGCCCAGCCTCTTCGTAAATCTCCCGATCCGGCTTGGCACACTTCACCTCATAGCTGAGTACGTGGACCTGGAAAAAATCGTGCAGAACCGCGAAACGACCGTCGGTTACGTAACGCCAATGTGCTTCGCACGTGTTGGATAAAATACCCAGGCGATGGCCCGCACTGTGCAGGTTCGCAATGATCGAAACGGCCGGCGCATTCACGTCGAACATCGCACTCGATGCGATCTGCAACGCGTCGTAATCCGGTCGCGTCCCGAACGCCTTGCACAACATTTCATAAAACTGACCACTCGTGACCTCGCCCCGCTCATAACGTTGCTGCAGCCCGCTAACAAAAATCGCATCCCACACCTGCCCGGCGTCACGTCCGACCAGTCGGCCGATTTGCCGACAAGCACGCATGTGGTCGAAGTGCAGAAGAACATTGCCTAAATCAAAGAAGAAAAATCGAGGCGTCTGATCCATCATGAAAACTGATCCCAGATTAATGTGCGTGTCGGTCCGTCCCGATGCTAACGTCGTCCGGCCATCAAAACAACCGAGCAACGACGACGCCCCGATCGGCCAGAGCTGCTCTGGCATGAAACCCGGACCATGAGCAAATCGGGTTTGCTACACAGTTAGGGCCGGCGAATCAATTGTTGTCGCGTTTACTGGGGGATGATGCGTCGGTCCCGGTCCCCCACGGGCCGCTTGCCTCGTGGGAACCAAAGTCTCTCAAGCTACAGGACAGCCGAGCGATCCTCCTTAGCTGCGAGACTGATTCACCCATGGGACAAGCCCATGGGGGTCTGTACGCGGAAGAACCCTAGCTGTGCGAGACTGATTCACCCATGGGACAAGCCCATGGGGGTCTGCACGCGGAAGAGTGCGACATTTATTGATTGGCGAATCCTTACCGGTCAAGTCTTGCGCAAAATGGCAAGATCTCCAGCACTTCTAGGTGCAGGATTCCATGGCGTTCTCTTGCGATTCTCCGTAAACACATCTCAACGCTGAAACAAGCAAGCCCTCCCCACATTACCCATGCTACCCATGCCGCTTTTCCGGAAAACTTCTTTAAACCCACATGGCTTAGTTGGCCGATACAGATTGCGGCTGTCATTGCATATACCCATAGGGCGGCCGGGCCGCCGGCCAAATCCGAGCTACCGTTCGGAGCCCCAATGGCCCGCTCCCGTTGGTCGCTGGAGCTTTGTCAAGAACTTAACGATCTTTAAAGTTAGTCATATCGAACTCAGGACGAATTGCCATGCTACGGAAAGCACGCTGGGTGACCCTATTGATCACCGTTGTCATCAGTATCGCCACGATCGTGCAGGCACAGCCCCCGGCCTCCGCCGTGCCAGCCCTTCAGGCTCCACGCCCGCTAGTCGTTGGTGCTTCCGCGACACAGATAAGCCGATCTCCCGCAACCACGCTAGCAGACCGTTTGAAGGCGATCCGAGGGCAGGAGGCAGACGCGTCTTCCGGACAGTCGAGTTCAACCGGGAACGCGCGTTAGAGCGAGTCACAGGCAGCCGGCCAGGAAAAAGCGGTCCTGCCGCCAGGCACACGTTCCGTCTTGTTACGACGGTCACAGCCTTTGGGTAGGGCACCATCGCAACGTGCACCGAGCGGTCGGCACAGTATGGAAGCGAGCGAGGTCGGTCGGCCCGTGGAATCCCCCGAGTCATCAAGTGAATCCGCTCGACGCACCGCCCGACGCGTGCGCGATGCTTCCCCCTCTCTCCAGCAGAATGCCCCGACATTCGGCGGTCGGCCGCCCCTTGGCCAACGCCAATTGACACTAAATAGCCACTCTCCGATGGTACGCATGGAAGTACTTGGTCCAAAGGCGATTTCGGTGGGAAAAGAGACGATCTATCGCATCCATTTAATGAATCAAGGCAGTGTTGCTGCCCGCTACGCGATCGTTGCAGTGACACTTCCAGATTCGGTGGAAGTCATTGGCGCAAAAGCTCGACTCGGTAGCGTTGGTCGCGAGAAAGCCACGTCGGGAACGTACCGCGTGAAGTGGCAGATCGATCAGCTGGAACCGCAATCTCAGCAGGATTTGGCGATCACGGTCAAACCACTGAACAACCAACCCGTGGAGCTGAAGGTCGACTGGACATTCCGTGCTGAGTCGCTTGCCGCGACAATTGAAGTACAGCAACCGAAACTCGAGATAGCCGTCGATGGTCCAACAGAAATGAGCTTTGGTGAAACCCGAGTGTTTAAGATCCGACTTGCAAACATCGGCAACGGGCCGGCCGAAGACGTCATGGTGCAACTTGACGCGACCGGTGCGGCGGCCAACCCGAATCGCATCGGGAATCTGGCTGCGGGTGAAACGCGTGATTTGGAAATCGAGCTGACGGCTGGGCAGCCTGGAAAGATGAAAATTCTGGCGGTAGCCACTGCCGTTGGCAATCTGACTGCACGCGTGAGTCATGAAGTACGGGTTCGCCGTGCCAAACTGGTCGCTAACGTATCCGCGCCGCAATTCCTGTTCGCCGGCACATCCGCATCCTACGAGATTCACGTAGCCAATGAAGGCGATGCCGTTGCCAAGGATCTGATTCTGGAAGTGGCGCTTCCGCGTGGCGCCAAAGAGGGACAGGGAATCGACAACCAACCGATCACGGCGACCACGCCTCGCTGGAGGATCGGGAGCCTCGCGCCAGGCAGCGAGCGGACGTATGCGTTCCGATGCGTGCTGACGGCCGAGGGAAAGAACTCTGTTTCCGTGCGGTTGCAAAGTGCGGATAACTTGACCGCCGCCACGGCCGCAACCACGCAAGTCGAAGCAGTGGCCGACTTGAAGTTGATGGTGAATGACCCGCCCGGCCCGATTCCGGTCGGTCGCGAAGTAACCTACGAGGTGAAGCTGGTCAACCGCGGTTCGAAAGAGGCCCGGAACATCAAGCTGGTTGCTCAGTTCTCTGACGGCGTCGAGCCAACGAGGGCTATTGGGCAGCCTTCGGAGATCGTTCCTGGCCAGGTCATCTTCGATCCGATCCTCGCGATCCCAGCCGGCGGTGAACTCGTTCTGAAGATCACTGCACGGGCCAATACGGGTGGCAATGCGAGATTCCGAGCCGAGTTAACCTGCAGCGAACCGGATACCAAACTCGTGTCAGAAGAGACGACCCGGTTCTTTGCCGCGGCTCCCGGTACATTGCCTAAGTCCGAACCCATTGGCAAGCTGCCGGGCGGAACACCACCGATTCGCCGTTAAGGGCCGGCGAATCAATTAATGTCGTGTTTACTGAGGGGCGTTCGGGCGGCGATCCTCCTTAGCTGCGAGACTGATTCACCCATGGGGGTCTGTACGCGGAAGAGTGCGACAGTTATTGATTGGCGAATCCTAAATCGGCTGCAGGCAGATTTGCAACCGCAAGATGATCCCTACATGTTCTTCGGGGCCCGGTTGTCGCCACAACCTGGGCCTCGCTTTGGCGCCGAGCCTTGTGCCGATTCAATCCGTTCGAACGACAGAGGTTGCTCGGATTTCGGATCGGTGATTCGAATGGCCAGGTCACCATCAAGCAACTGATCGACAACCTTCCCAACCACTTCGCTTCGCCATCCGGAAGCCAGGGAAGGAATATGGCCCAACTTGTACCCAAGATGATGGGCAATCAAATCCCGAACGTCTTGGACAGTTCCAACCAGTCCAGGCGCGACGCGCGCCGATCTGGCCATGCTGCTGACAGCGGTTGCGAGGAACTGTCCGAGCAACGTAAACGGAGGGCGTGTTGCTCGACGTGGCCGGTGAGGGCACTGGTCGTCAGGCAGCTGAATGCCTCGCGCGATGCAGGCAGCAATATCCGGTATGTGACGCTGCAATCGGCGCCAGTCCATACCGCGAATCGCGCGAATCCGCTCCGGGTCGGCTGTGCCACGTCGAGCCAGTTCAACCATCAGGTCATCACGCAAAACCCGCCGTGCCGGCGTGTCACGCGCGTCGGCTTCGGACTCACGCCATCTCCAAACCTCTCTCAATAGGGCCAACTGCCTCGAACTAAATCCGGACAGACCGGAAACCCGCCGCCATCGTTCGCCCGTCTCCTCTTCGTTCTCCAGGTGGTCCTGCCACGTGGTGAGTTCGGAATCGAGCCAACCACGGCGTCCCAACTCGTCAAGTTGCTCACCCATCACCTCGTGAAGCGGCTTTAGAAAAAGCACGTCTTGTAACGCGTACTCGAGTTGCCGCTCACTTAGCGGACGCCGGCGCCAGTTCGTGCGGGTTTCACCCTTGCTGAGCGACTGGCCGAGCAGACGATGGATCAGCGTCCCATACGACGCCGGATACTCAAGGCCAATCAGCCCGGCCGCAATCTGAGTGTCAAACCAGTTTGCAGGCCGTTTGGAAATAGCATGCTTGCAAAAGCGAAATTCTTCACGTCCCGCGTGAACAATCGTCGTGTGGCCGGACGTCGCGATCAACTCCCAAAACCGCGACATCTGCGTGACGC
>JAJSAJ010000500.1 GCA_024274855.1 Planctomycetota bacterium
CGCCCATCGTGTATCAGAATCACGCGACTGGCCATCGCCTTGACTTCCTGCAAAATGTGCGTCGATAACAAAACGGTCTTCTTCATGCTCTGTAACCGCTCCATCGTCTTCCGCACTTCACGAATCTGATTGGGATCCAAACCAACGGTCGGTTCGTCCAGAATCAGAACGTCCGGTTCGTGCAGCAAGGCTTGGGCCATCCCAACTCGCTGCCGATACCCCTTGGACAGCTTGCTGATCGGCTTGTAAACCACATTACCCAACGCACATAGTTCGATAACCGATTCAATACGGTCCCGCTTTCGCGCCCGGTCCATGCCACGCGCTTCACCAAAAAAGTCCAACAGTCCATACGGCGTCATGTCGGGATACAGAGGACCGTTCTCCGGCAAATAACCCAAACGAGCAGAGGCCGCCAAACGGTCGTCCTGCATGTCGTATCCGGCGATTCTGGCGACACCAGCCGAGGGCGAAAGGTAGCCGGTCAGCAGCTTCATCGTCGTGCTCTTGCCGGCTCCATTCGGCCCCAGAAAGGCAACGATTTCCCCCTCGCTGACTCGGAACGTCACGTTCTGAATCGCCGCAAAAATCCCGTAATACTTCGAGAGACCATCCGCCTCGATCATCGTTGGCTTCTTTTTTGTGTCACTCATTCTGTATCACTAACCTCAAAAGTCGTTAACTTTCTCGATAACGCCGGGCATTTCACTCGAGCCAGCTCGGCAAAAGCCGCCTTCCGTATTGCCCGGTCACCGGCCAGCCCAACGCTCTCACTCAAAGCCTACAAAACAGTGTACACCCGAACATATCGGGGACGAATTCGGTCACGCGACGCGGGGGTAGGCTATTGGACCGACTCGTACCGAGCCGGCGCGTCACGCTGTTGCGGGGCCGATTCCGTGGCCGCTCAAATACTGATATACGCGAACCCCCGGCGTGTGGTTCGCCTGCAAGGCTCACAAGATCATCAATTTAGGCTGCGATCTGCTCGTATTCAACCGAGCCGACCAAGGAAATTGTGCAACCGTTCAGCGGTCGAAAGCCACCCGAACGCCGCAGAAGGGGACAGACGCCCCCTTTTTCGCAGATGAAGCGTTCCCGGCCGCTCTGTATTACGAACGTCAAAGATCGTTAAGTTTTTGCCAAAGTTCCAGCGACCAACGGGCGCGGACCCGTGGGGCCCCGAGCGGCAGCTGGGAATTGGTTCCGGCCCAGCCGCCCCGTGAATGTGGCAGGCTAAACAAGAAGGCCAACCAGGGCCCTGTTGGCAAATCTCGCCAGATGGCCACAATGGGGCATGCCGTCAACAGCTCGACGACTCAGCAGTCCGACACGCGAGCCACCTGATGGCGGCACCACTCCGCTTCATTCGTCTGCGGAAAATCCGTACGAAAATGAACGCCACGTGACTCGGTCCGCGCCAGTGCGGCCGAAACCATGATCCGAGCGACCGTCAGCATATTCTGCAATTCCCAGCCGCGAGGATCGGAAAACTGCCGCCCCAGAACGTACCGGCACCAATGATCAATCATCTCCTGGGCGTGTCGCAAACCGTCCTCCTCGCGCCGCACCCCCATGTCCCGCCACATCAGACTGGTCAACGAATTGCGAATATCCGACAAATCCAAACGGTCAACACCATCCAGCAACGGGTCGTTGTGAATAGGCACCGCCCGATAATCGTCCCCCATGTTCAGGGCGACATTCGAGGCGGCTTGGCCCGCATGCGCTCCATAAACGAGCGATTCGAGCAGACTGTTGGACGCAAGACGATTGGCGCCGTGCAGACCGGTCGACGTCACCTCGCCCGCCGCCCACAAACCCGGTACGGTCGTCTGGCCCTGCATGTCGACCGTGACCCCACCGACCATGTAATGCGCGCCGGGACGTGCAGGGATTCGGTCCCGAGTGATATCAATCCCGAACTCGCCGCACTTCGCCGCTATGCCGGGAAATCGCCTCAAGACAAACTGTGGATCCAAATGACTCAAATCCAGAAAAACACACGGATGCGACGTTTTTTCCATCTGCGTAACGATGGCCTGGGAGACCACATCGCGAGGTGCAAGCTCCGCACGATCATCATAGTCCGGCATGAAACGGTAGCCGGTTCGATCCACCAACTTGGCTCCCTCACCACGCAACGCTTCGGTCATCAGGTTTCGGCTACTTCCGGCGATATACAGGACCGTTGGATGAAACTGCATGAACTCCATGTCTCGCAACTCCGCCCCGGCACGGTACGCAATTGCATGCCCGTCTCCAGTCGCGACGGACGGATTGGTCGTCTCGCGATAAACCTGTCCCGCACCACCCGAACAAAGGATCGTCTGCTTGGCCCATACCAACATCGACTCGCCACGCTTGTCGGAGATCATCGCTCCGTGACAAATACCATCACAGGTCAACAGATCCAATACATACGTGTTCGGACAAAATTGAACGTTACGTAATCGATGAGTCCAAACGGCCATCGCCCGTATGATCTCGTGACCGGTCGCATCCCCCAAAGCGTGGGCAACCCGACAATGACTGTGCCCCCCCTCGCGTCCAAGAACCAGATCACCCGATTCCATATCGAACTGAGTTCCCCAACCCATCAGCTCTCGAATCCGCTCAGGAGCCTCACGGATCACCATCTCCACGACCTCGCGATCGCATAATGTTCCGCCGGCGGTCAACGTGTCCTCAACGTGCGACTGAAAGGAATCAGTCGCATCAAGCACTCCCGCAATCCCCCCCTGTGCATAGTTGCTGTTCGACTGCTCGACCTCGTCCTTTGTCATCACGAGGACCGAAAGCCGGGGATCCACGGCGTTGGCGGCCCGCAGACCAGCCAGCCCCGAACCAATGATCAATATGTCGGTAAAGCGATGCCGGACCAGCTTGGGATGAAACGACGCCAGATAACGTGGCGGTTGCACACTCATCGATAGGGTCCCTTCCGTGCTCAACCGCCCGCCCGATGCTCTCGGGCAGCCGCTTTGCGGTACGCATTGAATTGTTCCAGGAACTCGGCGGGCGGACGACTGCGACTGCCGGCGTCATGCAGGCCGCGTTGCTGGTCGTCCCGTTTGGAATTGGAGAGATGCAGTGGCTTGACCGGGCGCAACCCAAGACTCTTCAGAGCGTCTTCCATGTCGTCGTTCGCGCCAATCTTTTCTTCGTTCGCCGCACGTTTCATCGACTCCCAGCGTCGTACAAACGCGCGTAAATCGTCCGCCGTCCACCCCAGCCGATCCAGCAGTTCGTCGTCCGGCTTGTCCTGCTGGTCCTGCAAACGGCGCAAGACCAAATCGGTCGCTTTGCGGGCGTACTGAAGATTGGCCTCGTCGGCATCTGCAATCTCTTGCGACTTGTCGCCCGTGATCGAACCATACCGCCCGCTGCCCCCTTCCCCGGCTTCCGTGGCGTTCCCTCGGCCCGAAGCCTGGTCGTCCTTGCCGGCTTTCTCACCAGGCGAGTTTCCCGAACCATCCGATCGACTCGATCCGCTCGGAGAAGCTTGCGACTGATCAGACGATTCGCCCGCTCCACTGGATGAATCGGGTGCGGCCTCGGACGCCGCACCGCTTGCCGGCGGATTCGCCGAATCCGCTCCCGATTGACTCCCTGTCCCGCCTGCCGCATCCGAGCTTTCATCGCCACCAGCTGACTGAGCTTTGTCAAAGTGCTGGTCACTCGATGGCATTCCCGTTGAGGCGTCACCCATCGGTGGCGTCTCTGGCGGGCTCGGTGATGTACCCTCACTACCTGCATCCTCCGGCTGACTCGTAGTCCCAGTCGCTTGACCCGTCGTCCCCTTTTCCCCACCTCCCTGCCCCGGATCAGGCTCCCCGGCCCGCAATGAGGACGCAGTCTGGTCTGACGAAGACGGTTTCATGCCGCCACTCGGTTGCTCACGAGGTCCTTCCTGCTGCCCACCCGTCCCCGTTGATCCATCGGCCGTGCTATCACCATCCGTCCCTTCTTGGGTACCCGCGTCTTGTGTGCTCTTTCCCGTAGAATTATCCTCGCCACCCGCCTGCTTCGCATCGTCGTTCGACGGTTGACCATCGCGCTGTTGCGGACCCGGTCCGCCAGACGAACCGGGAGTATCCTGAGTGCGACTGCCATCCGACGCTCCCTCTCCGGCGGGCACTTGGTCAGAGGACGCAGGCTGCTTGTCCGCAGGCACTCTTGAATCCGACTGGCGCGGATCATTCGGCCGACCGGTACTCCCGTCCGTATCCGATCCCGCCGTCTGACCTCCCGGTCCTTGAGGGCCGGTGGCTTCACCGCTCGATTCCGACGAGCCATCCGCACTCGAGGTCTGGCCATCGGTACCCTGCTGATCACGAGATGCCTGCTGGCGGTCCGCCTGCTCGAAAAACTCCATTGCTCGCTCGAAAACCTCGCCATCGTGCAATGGCTCACCCGATGCCGGCTGATTCCGAGGATCACCTGATCGCTGCCCCCCATCAGGCTGCCCGGCCGCCTGGTGATCGTTGGACGAGCTACCCTCATGGCCAGACTTGGAACCGCTTTCGCCCGACGCTCCCGAACGCTGCGAATCGCCACCACTTTGTCCCGTACTTTGTCCCGTACTTTGAGTCGACGACTCGGCATCTTGGCCGGACGCGCCACCGCTTGCACCCTGCCCGGCTGGCTGGTCGCCTGCCGTTTGATCATCTTGACCATCCATCGCCCCATCCGGATTCTGCTCGGAACGCTCGCTACCAGTCTTCGGACCTTCCGGCACATTTTGGCTATCCCCGGTTTCAGAGCCCTCCTGCTGATCGGCCGATTGCTGATCCGACGGATCGCCCGCTTGGTCCTGCTTATCGCCTTGCTGATCTCCCTGTTTGTCTCCCTGCTTGTCTCCTTGTTTGTCCCCCTGCTTATCCCCCTGCTTATCCCCCTGCTTGTCCCCTTGTTGGTCCCCTTGTTTGCCGCTCGCATCTTCTTGCTGACTCGGGCTCTGCGAACCGGCACTATCCGGCTGTTGGGAATCGGGGGCTTTCGCATCTGGCGGTCCGTCTTGTGCATCATCGGTTGCTTTGTCTTGCTGGCCGGAAGATCTTCCAGCGGTGTCGTTCTTGTCAGTCGACCTTGGCTGGGTAATCGTAATCCGATATTCCCGAGTTCGTTCGCGATTGGGGTTCGGTGTCCCGGTGCGCGGCGCCACACGGTTATCTTCAGCGACCGCCCAAAAAACCACTTCGGCACCGACGGGCAGACCTAGCCGACGCGGGACAAAGTCAAAATTTCTAACGACCTGGCCGGTCCGAGTCTGCCCCTCGTCAAACAGGACATTTTCGAGCAGCGATTTGTCGCCGGATACAACATGTAAGATTATCCGCGTCAGACCGAAGTCCGGGTCAACCGCCCGCACTTCGATCCGTTGGCGACCGTCCTCCGGAACCTCGGTGGCCACATCTTGAGGAGTCAGAATCGCGACTTCTGGAGGAAGATCGCGAACGACTGAAATCTGATGGACAATCGGGTCCTGGCTGTGCATTTCCTGGTCGTCTTTGAATCGCAACTGGTACGGGGCGTATGGCGGCTGCGTGTTATCCGGTTTCATTTTCAGCCAGAACGTGTACGTCGCCTCCTTCCCCTTGGATCGCATTCGTTGCGTAACTGGCGAACGTCCGGATGCAGCGCTCGAGGATTCTGGATCGAACTGAATCCATGCGGATTGAATCGGCCGGTTTGTTCGGGCATGGATCGTGACGTATGTCCCTTCCAATGCATGAATATCGCCTCCTCGACGATCAGTCGATTTTTGCAACCGCGTATAATCGGGATACTCGTACTCGATCTGATCGACCAGGATCGTGGGCACCGGCAAGACCTGCAGCGCAAACTCACGCGTGCACGCATCTCCGGCTTCGATTCGATAGACCAAATCCCGCTCGAGCCCTTTCTGGTCCTCGGGCAGCGTACAGGTCCAGGTCGTTGCCTGCCGGCGCTGCATCCGAACCGGTTGCTCTACGATCTGTTTGTCCGTTGTTGAAAAAAACAACGTGACCGTTTCTTCGGCGCGAACTCGCTCCACTCGCGCGGAAACAGTCACGGTTTGGCCGAAAAGAACGTTGTCGTCCCCTGGCACGACATCCGTGATTTGCACACGCGAAGGACGTTCGATATCCGCCCAAGGTGCAACGACTCGTCGCACGGTTTGAAAAACGTCTTTAGGCGAGAAGATCAAATAGGCAACGAATAGGACCGCGACGGCCCCGACCGCGTATCCGATATGGATCAACCGGCTATGATCGACCGCCGTATCCATGCTGACATGTTGAAGATCTAGTGCGGCTCGCTTGCGCAGCACACGTTCAACCGCGCGGCCCACCGGCGACGTGTCACCACGAAACATCAAGTAGTTGATCAGGCTGTTCTTGAGAGAAGGATCACTCTCTTCGATCGCCCGGGCCGCATAGGCCGGATTGATGCGTTTGAGCAACAGCGGTACAAGAAACGCCGCCAGACAATAGCCAACGCCACCCACCAGAACCGCCAAAGCCAATAGACGACTTCCTCGACCGAGCCCGACGACCCAATGGTCAATCAGGACCACAATCAACAAATACGCAAGCGTGGCTCCAGCCAGCCCCATCAAGACAGTCGAAAGATCGACCATTTTAACGCGGAATCGGGTCCGATCGAGCTGTTTTTCGATGAATGCCTGGTGCTCGGCACTCGCCGAACGCCCGACCGATCGCACGGACGAGCTTGATCTGCTATTGGAGGAAGTAGCCATTGACTTGCCTTTCCGGCACACCGACATCGACTCCTCGATCGGTAGCGGCCACACAACCGCGGGCCGTGGCAGACACCGCCCCTCAATTCCCACCACGCACACCGAGTCCGGTACCGATTACCCGCAAAACAGGCACAATCACCAGCCCCCCCTTTGAAAGGGATAGCCCGCGAGGCTTCACTCGAGAGCTTTTCTGATTGGACCTTGCTTAATTATAGATGATCGTCGGTTGTTTTCGATGCACTTCCGAACGGTTTATCCGGCTTTGCCTGAGCCGGACGTCAACGGCAACACCGCTGGGACCCGAAGTTGGCAGTAAAGGTCCACGAAAAAACGCTCACATCGTACGAGCATGGCACCATCCGAGCCTCAACGAGGAGCCTGAAATCATTTGATGTTCTTGATCGTAACGTGGTCCACCACACGGGAGGGCGAAGCTCCTGCTGAGCCGTAACGTCAACCAGCATCGACACTTTTCACCGGCTCGGCGGGAGCCTCGCCCTCCCATCGGCCCATTTAACGATCACTGCCTCATTTGATCGGTGCGGACGACTCGATGTAACGGCGGTCCTCGCGACTCAGTTTGCCCAAGGGAACCGAAACCTGCTGACCATCCTCTCTGCGCAACACGACCTGCGTTTCGGCAATTCTCAACAGCCGGGCTCGAACACGGTACTTACCGGTGACGTCGGTCCACGTGCGCAGCGGGCGCCGCTCGCGGGCCGTCGCCTCCTCGCCCGAAGTCTGTCCCTCTACGCTCTCCGTGTTCCCAACGTCCCCATTAGCGTCATTGCCCGCAAGCTGCTTGGAATCCAACTGGCGCAACATGTCAGCCGCGGCAGCTCCAACCGGTGTATCCGGTCCTCGCTTGGCGAGCGCTTGCAGCGATTCAACCGCCCGTTTGTGGCCCTTGGGAGATCGAGCTAATGCCCGAGCCCGAGCGAGCGCATCGGCGTCCCGCCGGAGGTCTCGAAGCTGGGGATCCTTAGCGTACTTCCGCTCGATCTTCACAACATCGGCTTTGACCGCCGGCAAAGCACTAAACGAACGCCGCACGTCCGCCAGCATGACGAGCCCCTGAAGAGGCTCGCCAACCATTTTCTGTTTGATCTCACCCAACTTCGCGTGCGCTATATCCGCCAATTGCTTGGCCAACTGATCAGCCTTCAACGCAGGCTGGGCAAAGCTGCCCAAATGACCGGGGGTACCAAGTTTTTTTAGCGCCACCAACTTGCGCACCGCCAACTCGTAGTCCTGTTGATCCATCGCAACTTGTGCCGCGTGCACAGCCTTTTGCACGACGCCCACCTGAGCGTCGGTCAGGATCTTGCCCGCTCCCGACCCGGCCTGGATCAGCATCTGTGGCAGGGCGTTGCCAGTAAGCGCACCAGACCGCCCGTACAACATCTGGCCATCGGCGCGAATCACGTAGATAATCGGAATCCCGTTGCCTTCCGCTCGATATTGGCTGGCCCATTTCTGCCATTCGGGAGTCCCCGTGTCAACCTTAAGAGGCACAAACTGTGCCACCAGAGGCGCTATCGATCGGTCTTTATTCAAGCGATCAATCAGTGCCCGGCACGGAGCTCACGTCTTGCTGCCGGCCACCGCCAAGACAGGACGGCCCGTGGACTGTGACAACTTGGTGGCCTGCTCGACGGTCCACACGGCCCAAGCAGGCGTGGCTGCCGTCGCCAAACAGACTGCCATCCACGGCAGGCAGATAAAGCGTCCCTTTCTCATAAACAAACTCCTATCTGAAATCGGCAAGCTGAACTCGGAAAAGGCCCGATCTCCGTTCACGGCATGGCAGGCCACCTTCCACTGGTACGACCGGCCACACGCACTGCGTACCGCAATCTAGCCGCCACATCAACCAAGAGGAACGTCCGTCGCAATCCATCTTACAGCCTGCCAGCCGGTTTGTCTCGGGCAATCCGCCATGTCACCGCCATGTCAGACACCACCAAATCGCCTATTCCCACGCGTTTCAGCGTTCTCCGTTCGTTCAATTTTTCAATAGGGGACGCCAGTGTGCACATGCCGCAAATGCGGCCCGGTCGCCCCGAATTACTAACATCAAAGGTAACCGTTCACGGAATGTAGGCCGCCGGTTCGCTTCCAAGGGGTCAGACCCATTTTCGGCGACAAAATGCGTTTGCGTAAATGAACCCTTTCTCCGCCGGAAATTGCGTCAGACCCCAGCGGCGTGAACGGCTACCATCAAAGATCGTTAAGGTTTTGACGAAATTCCAGCGACCAACGGGAACGGGCTAGTGCGGCCCCGAGCGGCAGCTTGGATTGGTTTGGGGTGGCGGCCCGGCCGCCCTGGGCACTTCGACACGTTGACCAACGAGCGATGTTGTGCTACGTTGCGCGCTGTGGTAATCGCTGACGTATCGTTGCCACCGTGGCACAGACTCGACAAACCTCTTTCAGAACTTTGTGGATTCCGCATTAACTTCGACGGACAAGCCAACGAGGAACCATGGCTTGGCTTGCTGCGTAACACTCATCACTGGCCACGACACAGCTCCCGAACTGGCTTAAGGAGGACACAGGAAATGGTAAGAAAGCCATTCGTGGGCGCTTGAAGTGAGCTGCACAAACACCGAACATTTGACTGCCTATCACAAGCCTGCCGGCCAGGGGCCTCGACCTCCGGTGTGTTCGTATTCGGTACCGGCTTTGTGACAGGTCTTAACTTTACTCCTCAACTCAGGCGACAACTGATGGCTAAGAAAAAAAAAGTGTCCAAGTTGATTCGAAAACTCCGTGAAGACGGGTTCACATTTCACATTTATTCCGATCAGACCCAAGTGTTCCGAGGCCGGAATGCACTCGGTACCATCGTGGGAATGAAAGAAAACAGTGGGCGTCACTGCTTCCGTCTGGCGCATGATTCGCGCCGTCACCCGCGCACCTATCGCGGTCGTGTACAAGCGGCCGAAGCGCTGCAAGCGATCAATGTACTCACGCGCCAGGCCAAGAAGGAACGTTGGTCCCCCGAAGAACTGATCATTCGGTCATGGGACGGCAAGCCCCGAGCATCCGTGCCCTGAGCTGTCCGAAAGCGTTAGTGTAATGATGATTAATCTGTATACCGCGTGGATTGGGCTTCTTCTGGGATGCCTCGCGGGCGCCATTCCGGGACTGTTCTTCTATCGGAATGATTGGCTGGGCGGTTACGCCTCCTGGGAAAGGCGAATGATCCGGCTGGGACATATATCTTTCTTCGGTATCGGATCTCTGAATCTTGCATTTGCTCTGACTGCACAAACTCTTGATCTTGGAACCGAACTTCAGACCACGTCCATTCTGCTCTTGGGTGCAGCGTCAATGCCCGTGGTCTGTTATTTGTCTGCATGGAATGCTGTTTTCCGTCATCTGTTTTTCATCCCGGCCACGTGCGCCACGCTTGGGATCGGCCTCTTTGCGTGGAGGCTGCTTGCCACATGAATATCGGCCTGTTTCCGATGAGTGGAATCCGTGTGTGCGACACGGAACTACTCCGCCTTGGATTGACACTGCCGGGTTTTGTTGAGCGTAGCAAGACAATCGCGGCGTTACCGAGCCTCGGACTACTGACTCTAGCTGGCATGACGCCCGCCCGTCACCGCGTGCAATACGTGGAAGTACCTGA
This sequence comes from Planctomycetota bacterium, assembly GCA_024274855.1. GTDB lineage: Bacteria > Planctomycetota > Planctomycetia > Pirellulales > Pirellulaceae > JAJSAJ01. Next base: position 10,389 of record JAJSAJ010000500.1, read on the forward strand.
TGGCAACCTGCTGGATCCACTGCCAACGGGTCTTGATTTGGCCGCCATCTCAACCTACAGCGCTCAGATTGATGAAGCATACGAATTGGCTCAACGGTTCAAAGCCATTGGAGTCCCGACAGTTATCGGAGGACCACACGTAACAGCGATTCCTGAAGAGGCTGCTCAGTACTGTAGTTCAGTTGTCGTTGGTGAAGGGGAGCCCCTTTGGCTGCACGTCCTCGAAGACGCCGAATGCGGCCGTCTTCAACAGTACTACCGAGTCGATGCAGACGGATTCGATTTCGCTGACGCGCCGATACCCTCATTTGAGTTGCTCGATATCTCGAAGTACAACCGCCTGACAGTTCAGACCAGTCGCGGATGCCCCCATCACTGCGAGTTCTGCGCCAGTTCGGTCGTGCTTACGCACAACTACAAACAGAAACCCGTTTCCAAGGTACTCGACGAAATCAACCGTATACTCACAATCTGGCCTCGTCCATTCATTGAATTCGCCGACGACAACAGTTTCGTCAACAAGGCGTACTGGAGGCAGCTTCTTGGAGAGATTGCGGACAAGGGGCTACGTTGGTTCGCAGAGACCGATATTTCCGTTGCCGAGGATGAGGATCTGTTGGATCTGATGCACCGTGCCGGGTGTGCACAGCTGTTGATCGGGTTGGAAAGCCCGACCGAAGCAGGATTGCATGGACTTGAGACGCGGTCCGACTGGAAGTTCAAGCGATTCCCACATTGCAAAGAGGCAATCCGCACAATTCAGTCCCACGGCATCACGGTAAACGGCTGCTTTGTTCTCGGCCTCGATGGGCAGACACCCGATGTTTTCGATCAGGTTTTCGATTTCGTGAAAGAGACTGAACTGTACGAGGTCCAGATAACGTTATTGACTCCCTTTCCAGGCACACCACTCTACGCGCGTCTCGAGCGTGAAGGCAGACTGCTGGAACCTCGCAACTGGAAGAAATGCACTTTGTTTGATATCAACTATCGCCCCGCGAATATGTCCGTGGAATAACTCCACCGTGGGTTCAAACAACTGTCCGTGAAGCTATACAGTGACGAGTTCACAAACTGGCGCCGAGCCCGTTTCAAGCAGGCCATCAGGGACAAACGTCCCGGTAAGGGAGTTGAATCATGAAAACAGAGCGAGCGATTCCAGCTTTGTTCGTCGTTGCGGCCCTTTATGACGGGTTGCTCGGTGCCGTATTCTTGTTCGCCGGCGGCGTCGTGTTCCAATGGCTCGATGTCACGCCGCCCAATCATTTCGGCTACGTGCAATTTCCCGCAGCCCTGCTAATCATCTTTGCCATCATGTTCATGGCCATCGCCATGAACCCGACAAAAAACAGGAACCTGATACCCTACGGCATCCTTTTGAAAGTGGCGTACTGCAGCGTAGTCGCCTTTTATTGGCTGACCTCAGGCCTGCCAAACATGTGGAAACCGTTCTGCGTCTGTGACTTCATCTTCTTGATCTTCTTTGTATGGGCGTGGATGGCGCTTCAGAAAACGCGTACCCAAAGCCACGGAGACACTCACCGCACAGATGGCTGACGCAGCGACAACAAATCCGAGAGGAGCGGCAGCATCGGTTGACGCGTACCGTTGGGCTGGCTCGGCCAAGTTGCGGCTCACTTGGTCCAGCAATACACGCCCAACCGAGCCAACTGGTGGGGTCCGAACGGCGTTGCTGCAACGGCACAGCAAAGTGGCTGGACTTCCGTACCACTTTCGACACTGGCCCGGTCTCGGAAGTGCCCTTGCATCGGATCTCGGTACACTTCAACACAGCGGTCAACCAGGTTGACGATCCAATACTCCCGGATGCCAGCTTCCGCGTAAAGTTCGGCCTTCTCACCGCGGTCAGTTCCCAGCGTCGAATCGGCGACTTCGATAAGCAGCAGGACATCGTCCGGCAGTGGATGCCGTGTGTAGTCGCGCTTGACAACCCAAGCCAAATCGGGCTCGGGCGCGCTATCCGATCCTGGCAGCAGCAGAGGATTCTGCACGCGCACCCGAATCGGCTTTCCCGCCAGCTGTTGAACGCTCCACTCAGTCAGAATATCCACGGCATTGGCGTGCTCGACCCCGATCGGATTCATCTGGCGGATTTCCCCACGTATCAGTTCAACACGTTGACGGTACATGCCATCGAACACACCGTGTTCGATCATGATCTAGTACTGCGGCACGGAGATTCGGGCAAGCGTGCTCATGATGCTGCCACTCGAAACAGATTGAACTTCTCGCGAGAGTGAAAACGGCAGTTTAGCGTCATATAATGGACAGTATAGTGCCGTCTCCACAACAGTCAACGGTTGAACGCCTTCTGAGCGACCTGCACATGTTGCCGGAACCACCCTACGAACGACTTCGAGGAAACGTCGATCGTGCCGTCGGCCAAGCCGAAATCCGACAACCTGTCGCCCACCAAGGCAGCGCTGTTGCAAACCATATCCCCATGGCTGCTGCCCCACGATCTGGCTGCTTCCAGATCCTTCAACTGCTTGGCCGCCAGTTCACTGGACGAGAAACATCCTGCCCCCATGCCCTGCGAAATCTCCCTCGGCTGCCGACGCCGCCCACAGCAGCCGATCCTGGTGCCGTGCAAACTGAAGATGCGTGCCGGTAATGGGTGGTGAGGCCTCGCCACGTTCTGCTACCTCCGACTCATGCGACTTCAGCGCATCGAGCCGCTTGCGGGTCTTCGTGCTCCAAAACGACAAAGGCAGGTCATCGTCATCGAACCCGATCGCCAGCGTTCGACCGTTAGCCGACAGGGCCAGTTGGGCCGGCGAAAGGTTTGGCACCGGCATGGTCCAATCGACGCCAGCGGCGATGCGATGACCGTCGGGCGAAATGGCCAACGAGCCGGTCACATCGGGCCCGGAATAGATTGACCAGCAGATAGCGGTCCAAATCGTGGCCAGCTCCTGTCAAGCTCACGACAACAAGCGGCCCTGTTTGATCAGCTGCACACCGTTCCCGTTTTCGTCCGGAAAATGGCACTGGCCCCGTACCACCGTCACGCCGGTGGCAATATCCTCGGCCAACAAGACGGCCCCGTCCATGTCAACATAATCCAACAAGGGCAACAACTGGGCGATAGCGGAAATTCCGACCGTCGATTCCGTCATGCAACCGACCATCACCTGCATCTCAAGATCTCTTGCGTGATCAATCATTCGGCGCGCCGGTGTCAAACCACCACACTTGCACAACTTGATGTTGATGCCGTGAAAACGCTTGTGGCAACTCACAACGTCCGCCGGGACAAGACAGCTCTCGTCCGCAATAACTGGTAATGCCGATTCACGGTAGATCGTCTCCATGCCGTCGATATTGTCCGCAGCCAACGGCTGTTCAATGAACTGGACGCCCAGCGGTTTCATCGCTTCCGCATTGCGCAATGTCTCTTCGACGCTCCACGCACCATTCGCATCAACTCGAAACACCGCATCAGTCTGCTCGCGCAATTGCCGAACGATCTCAAGATCATCCGGTGTTCCGAGTTTGATCTTGTAGACGGGCCAATCGGGCTTCTCGTTCAATTTGGCAACCATCTGGTCGATTTCGTCGATTCCAATCGTATAGTCCTACGCGGGAATCTGCGATATATCGAGCCCCCATAATTGATAAGTCGGCTTTCCCTGAGTCTTGCCCCACAGGTCATGGGCGGCAAGATCGAGCGCGCATTGAGCAAAACGATTCTCGCGCAACGCACTGTCCAGATCTTCCCACAGTTGGGCGGGATCCTCCAACGATCGCGACTTCAACTGCGGCTCGACTCGATCAAGCACAGCAGCCATATTCTCGAGCGTACACCCATAGTAATCGTTGGTCGTCGATTCACCGTAACCGTGATAGTCGCCCTCGATCAACTCGACAATCAGTGTCGACTGGACACTGGTCGATCCGCGCGAGATGGTAAAAACGTGTTGCAGCGGCAAGTCGTATCCAAAAAGTTTAATTTCCATGAACGTGTTCACCTGTATTGCTGATCTCAAACATCGTTAAGTCTTGACAACATTCCCGCGACCAACATGATCGGGCCAACGGAGCCCCGAGCGGCAACTCGGAGTTGGTTGGCGGCCCTGCCGCCCTGTGAATCCAAATCATCGGTCTGATCGACGCCCGACTGATGGAAGCCACTCCATTGGAGAGAAACGGGACCGCCCGGTCAATCAGGGAGAGGTCGGCCGTCCGGAAAAATCACTCGGTTACCGTGCATGTCGTACAGTCCGAACGCGTTCGATCACTTCTGGCCCACGCGGTATGCATTCGGCTCGTCTTTTCAATTGCCGCCATACCAGGCGTACGTACCAAGGTCC
>JAJSAJ010000501.1 GCA_024274855.1 Planctomycetota bacterium
GGACCGCTAATGCGTACGATCCCGCGAACGGCACCGCCGGGTGCCGACGCGACCGCCGTGATCGTATCATCCGTGCAATAGGCCATGGGCGTTGGTTTGCTCCACACTTGCGAGAGCACAGCGATGACATCACTCGTCGGTTTTCCAACTCACAGCACCGGACGGGGCTGGACAAGGCCCTCGCAGCCGCAGACTACCGTTTGCCTTTCTTGCGCCGATTGCGATCCGTTGGACGCGGTTTGTTCACTTTTTGTTCGGCCAACCGCTGCCATTGTTCAATCCGTTGTAATATCGATTTGCGTGGCTTCTTGCCGGTTTCCTTATCACGTGTTGGGTTGCCTTTGCCCGATCGCGACGCCTTCCGTTCCTTCTGGCTCGTGTCAACGGCATCCTGAGCACCCGAATCGCCGGTCGGCGTACCAGGTTTCGGCAGAAGTTTTCGTTCGCCAATGCCCCAAATGCTAGACGCGATGAAGTAGAGGCAGAGTCCGGCTGGCACTTTGAAGAACATGACGCCCATAAACACCATCATGTACTTCATCATCTGCTGTTGCATCCGACTCTGGTCATCCGTCGCTGGCGGCGTAAACATTTTCTGTTGAGCAATAAACAACACGACAGTCACAATCGGCAGTATATTCAGGTACGGCCCGAGCCAGCCGTTCTTACTGGTCAGAAACGCCAGGCCGGACGTTTCCCAGTACCAAAACATGTCCGGGCCCGCAAGGTTTGCGCACCACCGCAGGCCGGGAATCAACGGCGCTTGCCGCAGTTCGATATCGACCGACAAGCACCGATACAAACCGATGAATATCGGCAATTGCAGAAACATGAGCCAACAGCCGCCGAGCGGATTGAAATTGTGCTTCTTCCACAACTCGCGCTGCGCCTGCGCCTGCTTCTCCATATCGTTCTTGTACTTTTCTTTCAGCGCTTTTAGTTGCGGCGCAAGTTCCTGCATCATCTGGGCATTACGCGCGGCTTTGCGACCGACCGGGAACATCGCACCACGGACCAAAACCGTCAGCAGGATAATGGCCAAGCCGTAATTGCGAATAATGAAGTAAAAGAAGTGCAGCACACGAGACATCGGCTTGGCAATCCAGCCGAACCAACCATACTCAATGATCTTGGATAATCCGTACTTGTCGAGTAACGGAGGCGACTTGGGACCAAGGAAGACATGGTACTGCTGCGTTACCGACTGGTTCGGTTCAAGGCGAAGGGAATCGGTAACGAATCGAAAGGTCGTGTTCAGCGTACGAATCTCGCGGCTTTTCAACTCAGGAACAGGCCCGACAGGCAACGAATAAGCGTGGCTACACAAGAAAGGCGTCGGTGATTTGGCCGTACCGGCGAGCAGAACGGCCGAAAAATACTGCGTGTCAACGCCCAGATAATCGAGCGTTCGATCGGCTGTTGACGACGAGTCCGACAATATGGACTCGAGTGGATTGTCGGGCGTACTCGTGGCTTCCTTGTAGATTTGAGACGCGCTCCGCAGGCTGTGTTTCTTGTCGTGCACGCGCCAAATTACGTCGCGTGCGCCCGCACTGCCCCAAGACGGATGAATCTTATTGGAATACCACCATCCCTCGGTGGGCAATCCCGTCGGTCCGTCCATCTGATACGCAATCTCGTGAGCCTGCTTGCCATGGTTTTTCACCTCGACAACTAACCGAAGATGATACGTTGGCGCACTCGGATCGGCCAACTGATCGGACGGGGTCGGTACGATCTGATAACGTTTGATGACCTCCAACTGATCCGCCTCGGGACCAGGGCCCAACGGCACGCGTTGGCGAAATGCAACCTCGTTTTCTCCCCGTTTCTCGGCTGTCCAATTGGAATTGCGCAGCGAAGCAAATCCGGGCAATTCCTCCTGCCCGACTTTCAGTTGTTTGCCACCGACCTGGTTCAAGCCTAACAGGAATGAGAGCACGGGTTCCGTGCCGGGTGACGCCTCGGCCGTAATCAGAGCCAGAGGACGCTGCATCAGCGTGACGGAAAATTCGATGCGGCGTTCGGAATCCGCCTTTTTCCTGAGCACTCCCATGCGAATAACCTGGTCCGGCTTTGTCCGTTCCAGTGTCGCCTGAAGGTCAAGCCGACTGTCGATGACTCGCCCGTCAATATTCTGGATAACATCTCCGAAAAGCACCCCGGGCTGGATCTTTGCGTCGACCGCTTTCGCACTCGCTGCGGGCGTACCCGGCCCAACAACCGTAACCTCGCAACCCCGGGACGTGTCACGGCATTCCAACCCCAAGTACCCGTACTCATGCTCCAAGTCGCGGTAACGCAGCGCGCCGTTGGAATGACGCTCGACCAATTCGACTTTTTCAACCGCTCCGCCTCGGTTGGTTAACGTGACCAATAACCGGTAGGGGCTTCGCGGATCACACGATCCGAGTGTCCACCAGGTTTGCGGTACAGTCGGTTTGTCATCGGCGACGATCGCCGAACCGCCAGGCGGTTTGGCCGGCGTCGTCTCTTTCGAATCAGGCTTTTCAGCTGGCGAGGTTTCCACATCCGCGGACGATTTTTTTTCGGCCGGCGCCGCATCCTCTTTTTTCGGCGACTTATCGCCCGTGACGTTCGGGCCCAATTTCTTCGCGGACTTCCCCGATGGCTTCTGCTTCTTGTCCGGGTCCTGCCCCTTAGGCGCCTCGGCACGTCGAGCATCAGGCGGAGGCGGCGGGAGCAGCGTGATGCGCAACAGCCCATAGCCCGTGAAGATAATGACAGAACAGAGAATAAACAGAACTAAGCGTTTTTCCACGAATCCTAGAGCCTTCACAATCAATGGGAATAAATGTTTCTTGCCGCCCGTCACAAACTGCCGGCCCAGCTATTCGACCGCCAATGCCTTCCTGTCCTGCATCGAAGCCGCCACGGTTTTTTGCCGCCCGTCACAAACTGCCGGCCCAGCTACTCGACCGCCAATGCCTTCCTATTCCTGCATCGAAGCCGCCACGGTTTTTTGCCGCCCGTCACAAACTGCCGGCCCAGCTACTCGACCGCCAATGCCTTCCTATTCCTGCATCGAAGCCGCCACGGTTTTTTGCCGCCCGTCACAAAACAGGCACTCCGTACGTCAGTCTGGCCCGATTTCGATCAACGGCCTTCACGCAGCCGATCCCCCAGAAAACTGTCCAACGAATCGATGGCGTAGATTTTTTCCACGGTCTCTTCCAAGGGATATTCCACTCGGCGAAAGTTGACGACGTCGTCTTCAAGCAGCACATAGCAGGATCGAGGATCACCATCTCGAGGCTGGCCGACACTTCCGACATTGACCATTGCCTTTTCGTTTCCAAGCGGGAATCGGCCATCAATTTGATCCGGCCACACGAATCGCAAATCGCCCGTGATCACACCCGGCACATGCGTGTGCCCTTGGAAACAGATTCGTTGAACTAGCTCGAGAATCCGCTCAATCTTTCGCGTATTGTAGGCGTCCTCGGGAAAAACATACTCATTCAGCGGATTGCGGGGCGAACCGTGAACAAACATCACATCACCCTCCTGATAATTCCGCGGCAATTGGGCCAAGAATACCAGCCGGCGCAAAACCTGATCGCGTTCGCTCGACGCGTCTTCCAACTGTTGACGAGTCCAAAAAATCGCGCGTTCCGCGCCGCTGCTGAACCCCTCCGGATCAAACAGAACGCCTTGGTCATGGTTCCCCAACAACACGACCTTGAATGTCATCGCCAGATCGATGCACTCCCGAGGATTCGGGCCGTATCCCACAACATCGCCCAAACAGATGAACTCCGTCACCCCTTGATCGTGCGCGTCCGCCAGCACGCACGTCAGGGCTTCCAAGTTCCCGTGAACATCACTGAGAATGGCTTGCTTCACCCCTACTGCATCCTTGTTAAGCTGCCGCGCCGACCACTAGCGACCACTTCGCAGCCGATCACCGAGCATGTTCCCCAGATTCGGCGTGTTGTAAATTTTCTCGATCGTCTTCTCGAACGGATAGTCGAGCCGCCGAAACTCAATCCGTCGATCGGCTTCCCCGTTGTCATGAACAATCACGTAACTCGAACGCGGATCCCCGTCTCGAGGCTGCCCGACCGAACCGACATTGAAGATCGTCTTCTCACCTGTCAGCGCGTACTCAAAGTCGCACTCGTCCGGCGTAAGAAACTCGCCACTGAACGTAAACACGCCTGGTATATGCGTGTGGCCTTGAAAACAGCACATCTCGATTCGATCGAACTGCGCGTCCATCTTGCGCTGGACGTACACGTCTTCGGGAAAAAGATACTCATTCGTCGGCTCACGCGGCGACCCGTGAACGTATAAACAGTCACCTTCGCGACGACATTTTGGCAACTCGCCCAAGAAATCGTCATAACGCTGCCCGCTAGGACCCTTCGTCTTTCGCTCAAGCTGATCTCGCGTCCAGTAGACGGCCTGTAAAGCAACCGGATTGAACC
>JAJSAJ010000502.1 GCA_024274855.1 Planctomycetota bacterium
CTAGTTCTGGAGTGCAAGGTTCTGCACGTCTTCGATCTAGGCCTGCACACCCAGTTCGTCGGCGAAATCCTTGACGTGAAAGCAGACGAGCAAGTTCTGGACGCGTCGGGGATGCCGGACATACTGAAGATCCTCCCGATCATTTTCTCACCTGGCAACCAAGTCTACTACGGCGTCGGGGCCTCGTTAGGACACGCGTTCGCGGTGGGCAAGGAAATCTAAGGACCGCTCCGAAAGGAAACGACCATGTACCGACGACGTATTCAGAAAAGCGGGTAGGTAAGACTTCGACGCCACGTTCTAGCATCTTGAAACGGGCCAATGGGTAGCAGAGTTCCTGCAAGGCCGCGTGACCGGCAAGCACTCGAATAATCGTGGCCGCGTCTGATGCGAACGACAGAGAGGCTGTTGCAACTATAAGACACTCTGATTTCAGCTTGCTCTTGACCTAGCTAGGACGGCGCACGGTGTTTACACAAACATTGCGGAGATCGGATCGACGGCTTGGCAGAGGGAGTGGCGATCCGAAGGGGGGCGGGCCGGTGGCGGGGCGTGCTGTCAGGTAGATGCAGATGGCCTATCGGTTGCTCAGAAACGAGCGATATGCGATGACCGCATGTTCAGGGCACGTGCAAGTGGCATGTGGTGTTTCGTGAGAAGTGAATCACGTGATCGAAACGAGCCTACCGAAAGATGCGTCTGGCGGCGGATACGCCTTTCAGATGGGAGACGCCCATCCGCTTGGCCACTTTCTCCAAGCTTGACGCTGGCCCGACTGCGTGGCAGAACGACGTTTCGTATTTGTCGATCGTCTTGCACCACGCGTCCTGGTCCAGATTCAATCGGTCGAGTATCGCTTCCAGATTCCTATAGTTCCGTGGTTTTCTCCGTGCTTCACAACGTGTTCCCGCACGGAAACCAGAACAATCTTCAATTGCGACAATTCAACGACTGGGCGACGAACCACCGTCGTTCCATCGACGCACGTTTTTCGTAAATTGCGTTTTCGGTGACACGGGTAAGTCAGACCCCCACGGTGATTTCATCGAAAGTTCCATCTTTTTTGCTTTCAGACCTGAAAACCCGTTGTGAGTTGAGCTGGAAATCGAATAAGGTGAGTGAATAGAGTGTGAGCGATATCAGGCTCTTGACATAAGCGGCCGTTACCTCTCGGTAGCCATCTCACTTCAAGACAGTTCGGTGTGAAATGATGTCTGCTTGATCTTAGTAACTTCAAAGATCAAAGCCATCGCGGAACAGTAACCGAGGACATGTTCAGGGAAAGAGGAGCTTCATCTCATGGCAACAGCGCAAGAGCGAATCGAGATTGCGATACGCATTCCAGGTGACTGGGAATCACCCGCGGACCTCGTCAGGAAACTGCCTTCCGGTTTTCGCCTGACGCCCGAGAAGTTGGTTTTCCCCGACGGCCGAGAGATTGCCTTTGTTCCCTTGGATGCCGACGACCAATTCGCCGGTATATTCAGGCTGTCCAACCGGGTACCACCAACCGACGATGAAATGGCGATTATCAACCGATTCACCGTCAATATCTGCTTGGTCATGGAAGGTGGTTCCATCGAAGCGGCTCGGACGATGCTTGAGGGTGGTGCTGCCATTGTGCAAGGTGGCGGGGCCGGAGTGTTCGTCGACAACAGCGCGATGTCGCACGGTGGTCAGGCGTGGCTCGAGATGGCGAGTGATGGCGGTTCGGACGCGATGAGCTTCGCATTTGTCAATATCGTAAAGAACGAGAAAGACGTTTCCACGCTCGGCATGCACGTGATGGGAATGGCCGACATGCTGATGGAAACCACCCATGCCGGCAAAGATACTGACACGATCATTGGCATCGTCCGGAAGCTGTGCCAACAAGGCAAGCCAATCCGTATTGGCGATGAGATCATTGGCGAAGATGGCCAGCGTTTTCAGGCTGAGACCAGAAAGCCGAGCAAGATACATACCGGGAACCCGATGCACAACCCGCTGGGCCGAGTGAAGTGGGTCAATGTCAAGGACATCGCGGAACGCAACTGACGGGGCACCACCTGCAGCGAACGATCTAGACTTGCTCGCGGACGACAATCCGACGGCCATTGGTTCGAGCCCCCCTGCCTCGTTAGAATGTTTGGTTGGCGAGCGGTTATTATGATCCGAGCCGTCTTGTGTTGTACCGGTCCGTGGAATGCGGATAAACGGTTTCGTTTCGAGCTGCCGTCGCGGCTCGCATTCGGGTGATTGGCAAGCAAAGGAGAAGCGAGATGATACGGTTTCTGGTTCTCGTGTGCGCCCTCTTCCTGGTGGCGATCGACGGTCTATGCGCCGCGGATACCGCGGGTGCACGACGTCCCAACATCATCCTGGTCATGGCGGACGATCTCGGGTGGTCGGACATTGGCTGTTACGGCGGCGAGATCCGTACGCCGCAGATTGACTCACTTGCCAAAGACGGCCTACGGTTCACGCAGTTCTATAACAACGCGATCTGCGGACCGACGCGTGCTTCCCTGCTGACCGGCCTCTACTGCCAGCAGGTAGGTCATCCAGGCGAGCGTTGGAACGAACCGAAAGACTTCAGCAAGTGTGTCACGGTTGCCGAACTGCTGCAAGCGACCAGATATCACACGATGATGGTCGGAAAATGGCAGGGGCGAGACTTGGCTGTCGACCGGGGGTTTGATCGTTTCTTCGGTCCGATGTGCCAAGCCAAGATCAGCTATTTTCACGAGGTCGAAAAGAATCCCTATCTTCTTGATCGTCGACGTTGGATTCCCCCACAAGACTTCTATTTGACCGATGCGATCAATGATTTCGCGCTGACATTCCTGAAAGAAGCCGTCACACGCGAGCAGCCGTTCTTCCTCTATGTGGCGCATATCGCTCCGCATTGGCCGCTGCACGCCCGACAAACAGACATCGCACTATATCGGCAACAGTATCGGAAATACGGCTGGGACCAGTGGCGGCGCCGACATTTTCAAAAGCAACATGAACTGCGGGTCATCCCCGACACTTGGAAACTGTCACCGCGCCCGGCAAGCGTCCGCGACTGGAAAGTGGACCCGCACAAAGACTGGCAGGCTGAACGCATGGCCGTTTATGCCGCACAGGTCGAGAGCATTGATCGCGGGTTCGGGAAACTGCTCGAGACGGTCAGCAAAGCCGGTCAGGCGGATAACACACTGATCCTGTTTCTGTCTGACAACGGGGCCGCTCCGGACGGCGGGCTTGCACCGACAAAAGACGGTTTCGGTTTCGCAACGAATAAGAAGAACGATCACTGGCGTAAAGATCGCGTGCCAATTCGCCCGGGCAGCGGCCCGGACAACTTACCAGGCCCTCCTGATACGTTCGCTGCCTACGGGTTGGCGTGGGCAAATGTCAGCGACACGCCGTTACGGGGAACCAAGCTGACCGGTTATGAAGGCGGGATCCGAACGCCGCTGGTTGTTCGCTGGCCCGCGGTCATTCACCAACGCGGCGAGTTCACCGATCAAGTCGGACATGTCATTGACATCATGGCAACGTGCCTGGATGCTGCGGGTACCGAGTATCCGACGGATTTCCATGGCCGAAAGCCATTGCCGCTGGAAGGGAAGAGCCTGCTGCCGATCTTTCAAGGCCATCGTCGCAAGGGGCATGATGTCTTGTGTTGGAGCGTGCCCCGGCATCATGTGATCCGCAATGGACGATGGAAAGCGATTCGCACAAGAAAGGGCGGGCCGTGGCAACTGTTCGATCTGGAAACAGATGGAACGGAAACGGTCAACCTGGCAGAACGCCAGCCCGAGCGGACGAAAGAACTGGCCGCTCAGTTTGAGCTGTGGCGCAAACGAGTCGGAGCACGATGATGTCGAGGGAACAAGGCGACTTGCCTTGGAAAAAGGCGGCTTTTTTCGTCTGTGGAAAGGACCCCCTCATTCGTTCATGAGCGTCCATCGTGACTGGATGCTAGAACCTGGTGGCCGCGCGGACTAGCAACGCCGGTTCCAGGCCACCGCCAGGAGCGTGGCAGCCAAAGGCAAAAATGGAAGGAACAAAGCCTAATACACTATCAAGTCTTGTTCGGAGATTTTTTGAGGATTCTTCAATCTCGATTCGGCCTTCGGGAACTTGACGATTCAGTCAGACAAGAAATACCCACATTCACCATCCGACACGCGAGTAGCCAGAGCCTCGCTTGGGTGGATTCCGTGCACAATGCCCGCTCGTCACAACCCAAGCAACTTACGAATTGCCTTTTGCAGCAACACTTCGCTTCGCGGTGCCGCCATCGCCTCGGTTGGCTCATATCCACCTTCCTCGAATGCCCGCTCTGTGCAGATGTAAACCGGACCATACTCGCCATAGCCGGCAACGGCAACGAAACCATCGGGTAACAATCGCTGGGCAAACAACTGATACTCCACAAACGGCTCACCCGGCAGATTCACGATATGCACGCGGCCGATCTGCAGAGAACTGAGTAGAATCGGTTCGTCGATGCGTTTGGCAAAGGCAAGATACTCGGCCGCTTCCAATCGTCTTGACGCTCTGGCATTGGAATCGTTTAGGATCTTCGATTGCTTCTCCGGATTGTAGGATTCATCGTTACGCAATGGCAGCCGTAGCGGTGTCGTCCGCCAAACGATGGATTCCGCCGGATGCCAACTGGTTGCAACACAAGCAGCTTTCATTCCCGCCAGCAGCCGAGCGATCAGCGGGGCACGAGCCTCAGGTGTGCCGTCATTGTACTTTCCCAGGGCAATATTTCCGGCACAGCCGGTAAAGTAAATCTGCGGTATCTTTTCTTCTCGTTCCAATGCCTTTCGAGCAAATCCCGGTACGTCGCTTGACACACGACCGTCCCCATAAAAACTCTGTGGGTGCGTTGCATAATAGTGCAAACGGACCAGTGGCTTGCCTCCGTTGGCAAACGTAATCGTCTTCACCATCGGGTCGATCACACCTTCCGGCAAATTGCGTAACTCGGCACTCCGAGCAGAGCTCATCCGAGTGTGCAGCTTTCCGTCAATCATCACCCGCCGACTTGACGCAACGCGATCGACCTTTGCCTGGCCGATGCCGATTTGATCGAACGGATGGAGACGTCCGAGTGACTTGCGAACCTCCCGTGCCAGTCGATCGGTAACACGTTCCAGAAACGCTTCATCCTGCATGGCGATGGGAAGCTTGGTCTTCTGCAGCATAGCGTGGCCAAAACCATCCGCGAGCACAGCCGTGTGCACATGCAAACACTGGACTGCCACGTGTGAAGCTTCGGTCTTGGCGGCTTCCGCGATCTTATCGCGGAACATCGCATAGGCCGTATTGCTCAACCCACACCAATCGACGGCACACAGCACGTAGCGCGCGTCATGATCAAGTAGGACAACACCCTTTGCTTCAAGCTGGTCTTCGATCGATTTGACCGGATTATTATATCCGCCTGTCATTGGGTGCCCAATCGGCGGTGTCACATTCGACCGAAATACGGCAAGCTGTAAAGGCGAATCACCCGCGGAGGAAAGCGAGTTCATCAGCAGATAGAACGCGACATAAGAAAGGACAAACAAGGGTTTCTTGTACATCGACAATCTCCACTGGATTGAACAAGTGGGGACGCGCAGGGGCTACCAGGAATCCAATCTTGCAGCTGCTGAGAGTCATCCCGTTTTCTTCTTTGGTTGGGCAACGGTTTTGTCGCAATTCCGCCCGCCGCGGCCTCGTGCAACTTCGGCTTTGCGTGGCGGGGGCACAACCACACAGCGAATACGCTCGCCCCAATCGCAATCATTGGTCTTCACACACAATGCGAAACCCAACATTGTAAACGGCTTGGTAGGGGCGGTAGGCCAGACGAAATGCCGAGCGAGCTCGGAGCGGTCGGTCACGCCATGATCCGCCACGCGCGACCTTTTTTTTGTCCAGGGCGAGTGCATTGCGACCATCGTTTTCGACGTACGGATAGTCTCGGTAATCGGACCGAGTCCATTCCCAGACATTGCCATGCATATCATTCAGCCCCCATGCATTGGGCTGATACTGTCCCACTCCGTCCGAAACGAATCCGTGATCGTCGAAACGCGTATCCTTGGGAATCCAATCATCATACTTGCTGGCATTCGGCAACGGCAGTCGATCCTTGCGATAGGGATGACAAACATATTGTGACAGAGTCTTATCGGCCAGGTTGGCGAAGAGACTAAAATCCGCGTCGATGCCACCGTAGTAGAATGGCGTACGCGTGCCGGCTCGGCACGCGTATTCCCATTGCGATTCGGAGGGAAGCGTAAACCTTCGGCCGGTATTGCGCGACAGCCACTCGCAAAACCGCATTGCATCGCGCCATGAGACTCGCACAACCGGCTGGGTAGGACCATTCACATAGAATCCTCGCACGCCAAACTGCATTGCGAATCGCGATTCGACTTTACTGTCGTGCAGCGGATCAAACGCAGCATACTGTGCGTTGGTCACTTCACAACACGCCATCCAGAACGGTTTGCCAACGTCTACCCGGCAAGTCGGCCGTTCGTCAGACTCTCCGTCGCTGTCACCCATGACAAACTTGCCCGCGGGAATTCGTCTCATCCGGATTGCGAGTCCTTCGGCCAATTGAACCATCCATTCCGTGGGGCCACCGACCGCCACCTGACGCCGCTTGGCCTCCTCGGCATCAAAGGGCCAGGCCTCACATCGAACATCTCCGCCGGTGGTCGGAGGCTCGCGGTTCGGAACGATTGGGGACGGGGGCGGCAATAGATCGACTATGGCCGGATCCTCGGAGTTGCATTGTGGTGCATACAATTGGCGGAGGTCGTGTCGGCGCCGGGCCAGAGGTTCAACACGGTCCGCTCCGGCGATTTCCTGCCAGGTACCGTGAAATGGCGCATTCAAGTCGATCCACGTCACCAATCGGTCCCAAGCCTCGGTATCCAGATGCACCCCGTGGTGGCCCTTCCCGAGCAACTGCACGAGTTGCGTTGTGTCGGCATGAAATTCCATTGGCGTCAGTAAATGGTAGTCACTCTCGAGGCCAGGACGGCGCACGAAGCGGTGAAGCTCGACGTACGATGTCGTGAAATGCCCCGCGTCCTTGCCACCAAAGTGGTAGGCACTGTTGTAGTCATCGATCTGCTGACGCCCGCGCAGATCGGCCAGTACGACACCGTTCGGCCGCTTCCGACCGTCGTGGCAACCAACACAGTGTTTATCCAACACGGGTTGGACTTCGCGCGAAAAGCTGAACCCGCGAGTCGGACCGTACCAGGGCGCAATCTCCGTCGGCCCATGAGCCAATGCCGACGTCTGCCTGTTCGGCGGTGACGAACTGGGGTGTTCGTGGCAGCCCACGCATGACACGACCTCCCCCGGCATAGCAGTGAACCAGCTGCGCATCAACTGCACTGCCTTCCCTTCAGCGTCGAGCGGCTGAACGGCTATCGGCGTATTGGCCGGAACCCGGAACAGCGCCGAGCCGTCTTCGTGCACCGGCACCGTGCCCATGATCCGTTTGATGTCCCACGGCCCCTCCATTCCAACAACACCCTGCGGACCACCCATTGCCGGGTACAAGTAGTCGTAGCTAAACAGTCTCAGTTTCTTGACAGTGCCACGAGGAATTCCTTGCAAGCCTTCGCCAACGTAGATGTCGGCCAAATAGACAAGCCCATCTTGCCGGTCCAGATCCACTCGGTCCGGAATGACAGGAGGCCGGCGCGTCGAGCGAAGTGGAATCGGTTCGAACAGCGCAAAACCGGCTTCCTGGCGGATAAGAACCAGGTTGTCAAATACATCCGCCAGATAGATCCCCCAGAGCGAATCGGGCGTCGGTTGAGCCGCGACCAGAAAGTACTTGTCACTCAGTGGATACGGATGCAGAAACTTGGGCCATGACTCGTCCACCAACTTGTCTTCGATCTTGGCCTCTACGATCTGGTCCCGGCCCGGTATCCGCTGGATGACGCCAGTCGCTTCGCGCCGCCCGAGTGCCGGATCAAACAATACCAGCTCGCCCATGCGCGGCACGCCATGATGCCCGCTGACAATACCGACAAAGCGAGTGGGGTGGTTCGGAATCGGGCGCGCGTAGAACAACGAGTTCGGCCAATAGGAATTGCTTCCGTAATGCTCCATCTGGCCCGTGCCATCTGGATTCATGTGAAAAAGCAACCTGGCGTGAGCATGGGGCGTGTCCGTGTATTCCCAACGCAAGTAGAGCACCTGGCCGCTCGGCAGCACCGTCGGACACCAGTTATGCTCCTGATCGAAGCAGAGTTGTCGAATATGCGATCCATCCGCGTTCATGCGGTATAAATTGGACACGTTCGTGCTGCCGTTGACACAAGGGACAGCCACCATCGACGCTGTCGAGCAAAACACAATCCGCTCGTCCGGCAAGTAACAGGCATCGTAGTTGTCCACGTCGGACTGATCGCCCGGCGTCACCTGCCGCAGACCGGTTCCATCCACGCTGATTTCGAAAATCTGCCAACGCTGGTGCGAATCGATCGACGAAAAGAGCACGCGCCCGCCGCCAAAATGCAAATCGACATCACCGACAAAAACCGGTTCGTCCGGCTTGTAGAGCGTCTGCAACTCCTGCTCTGGGTCGGCGAGCGATAGCACAGCAATGGAATCGTCGAAACCGGATCGGGGCAGCACGCAATTGCTTTGCCAATTCTGTGGCAACCCCAACCGAGGACTGGTTCGACTCCGCCGCACAACCAGCAAACGGTCAAAGTCGAGCAAAGGATTGCTCAAGGCGACATCGCGTTGCAACTGGGTTGCTTAGGCAAGAAGCGTGACGAACGACTGCCACTTGGAAGGACGATCCGACTCACCGAGCAACCGCTGCAAGTCCCTTGATAACACCTGCACAGCAGCTCGCTGCTGTTCGAGATAGTCCGATCGAGTACCCGGCATGGAGCGGAAGTCGGCAATCCACTCCAAGGTCCGAGTCAGCATTTCGCGCAACCGGTCCGGATCGAGGGCAAGAGGCGACGGATGGCCGTCTCCTCCTTTGACCAGAGCCACCCACGGTGTTCGAACATCCACCCAGGCCGTCTCATCGATCAACAATTCGTCATTCGTGTCATTCGTCGATGCAACAAGCTGTTCGGCGGTCGTCACCGTCGCCTGCATTTGCGCATCCAGCAGTATCGGTAGTTCGGGTACGAGATGCGCCCCACCGGCCACTTTCGTTGCAGGCCCCGAAGCTTGTCGCGCGCGTCGGGCAGCGGACCGATTCAGCCTCCACTTCGATGGAAATGGTTCGGTGGTCGCCAGGCGAAATGCACAGATATGCGGCATGCACGCCCCCGGGCACAACAGCTTGATTGTGTGCCGCCCCTTCGTGATCGGGATCGTACATTGCGTCTCCCAAAGCGCGTTCTTGGTCTGCCAACTGCCGGTTGCGTTGGAGAAGCCACGACTTATTCTCTTGCCGTCGAGATAGATATCAACAGGTCGCGAATTGTGTGCAGTATAGAGACCCGAAAACGTGTATTTGGCGGTCACGGGAAGATCGATGTCATACTCCGCCTGATTGGGCTGTTTCCCCGCGTTCCATATGCACGCGTACTTGTCGGCGTACTGCTCTCCCAGCCGGCTGATTCGCACGTTGCCACGATCGAACCAGTCAGCTCGAATTGTCAGACTGTTGGCCGGAAGGGCTTCGCCCGCAATCGCTCCAGCCTGGCCGGCCACTGCCAGAAAGAGACCCCAAATGCAGAGCTGGGCAACCTTTTCCATTCTGTCCTCCCAACATGGATTCGTCGGTACAATAGTCGTCTTTCGTACATCGTACCATGGACACGCGCCGCTCACGTCCTCCGGCAGCAGAAAAAAATGCGGCGTTTTTTCCCTCCAAAACCGCCACGTATTTCCGTGATTCCTCAATCAGCGCGAGCCGTTTTTCCAACATTCGAAGACGCTTACCTGTGACCTTTGAATGATCGGCCTTTACCGTCAGTGAAGCAATGACTGAGCGAATCGCATCGGGATCGTGCCCCACGTTGGCAAGTGAGGTCGGGAATGGACTTGGCTTGATATTCCGCGCCGAGTTCTCCGTTGCGGCATGAACAGCCAAGTTGGCAATGTGGGCGAAGGCATTGTCGGAGCGCCGACTGCCCGGTATGCGGACCCGAATTCGATCGAGTCGCACTGCCGGAAATTCAACTCGGATTACCTTGTTCGTGTTCTCTCGAACACTTGCCAATGGATGAGCACCGTCCCACACATCTCCCGCACCGGTAAACAAGTCGAAGTCCTTGAGGCGAAGTTGGCCTTTCAATGTGGTCGTCGTTAGGACCACGGTATCGACACCCACTGATTTCGCGAAACAGATATCCACGTCCAGCGGATGGAGAGCCAGATCGCCCGAACCGGTGGACCACCAGGTTTCCGGCTGATCGTCGATCATCCGCTGGACATCTGCTTGCTCACCTCGAATCCGGCTCCTCGCGATTATCTTAGCTTGCCGCGCCAGATTCGGTCGACGTGACTGGTCGTTCGCCGCAAAGTAAGCGACACCATCGATGATCACGCCACCCTGCGAGTAATAGTCCAACCCGGATGGCGATCCAGGGTTGGATTCCAACGGAATCTCTCGTGACCAAGCCAAGTCCGTTAGTAGCCAGAGAGCGAAAGCGAATCCGCCGACAAAACGAATCTGACTTCTTCTCATCTGAAACACTCTCATTGGCATGTGGCCGAGTCTCGGTTTGCCACTACTGTTCGACCGGCCCACTGCTAGATCCGACCCTGGCC
>JAJSAJ010000030.1 GCA_024274855.1 Planctomycetota bacterium
CATCCGCTCTACTGTTGTTACGCCGAGAGTGACGACGGTATCCGCTGGCGAAAGCCGAACTTGGGCTTGCATGCCTTTCGCGGCTCGACGGCAAACAACATCGTCATGGTCAGTGGCAAGATTGGCAAAGTGAATGCCGACGCGGGACACCCAGCAGTCTTCAAGGATGCCAACCCCGATTGCCCACGCGACGCACAGTACAAGGCGATCCTCCGCTCGGCCGGACCAAGCGGTCTGCTGCCGTTCAAGTCGCCTGATGGGCTGCACTGGTCTCCGATGAGCGACGGGCCCGTGATCACTGACGGAGCGTTTGATTCTCAGAACCTTGCCTTTTGGGACCCGATGCTCGGCAAGTACCGAGCCTATTGGCGGATCTTTACGGCAGGTGTCACGACCAAAAAAGAGTGGAAACCCAGAGGCATCCGCGCCATCCGCACCGCGACCTCTCCCGACTTCATCCATTGGGGGCCCCATACCGACTTGACCTACGCGAACTCGCCACCCGAGCATCTGTACACGAATCAGATCAAGCCGTACTATCGCGCGCCACACCTGTTACTCGGCTTTCCAACACGGTACATCGAACGAGGCTGGTCCGATTCGATGCGAGCACTGCCGGAGCGCCAACACCGCGAGATGCGGGCAAAAGTCAGCCTGCGTTATGGCACGGCACTGACTGAAGGACTGCTGATGAGCAGCCGTGACGGAACACACTTCCAACGCTGGAACGAAGCGTTCCTGCGTCCCGGCATCCAACGCAAGGGAACGTGGCATTATGGACAACAATATATCGCATGGCAGCTGGTCGAGACCCGATCAACGGTTGACGATGCACCGAACGAGCTGTCGCTGTTCGCAACCGAAAGCTACTGGACTGGAAAAGGAAGTGCATTGCGCCGCTATTCAATGCGAGTCGATGGATTCGTGTCGATCTCAGCTCCCTTTTCCGGCGGCCAACTTGTCACCAAGCCGATCACGTTCACCGGAAAACGCTTGACGTTGAACTTCTCGACCAGCGCGGCCGGCGGCATCCGCGTCGAATTCCAACAACCGAACGGACAACCCATTCCAGGTTTCGCCCTGGCCGATTCGCAGGAAGTATTCGGCGACGAACTGGAGCGGACAGTATCGTGGAAGGACGGCACCGATATCAGCAAGCTCGCGGGCCAACCAATCCGGATTCGATTTGTACTGCGCGACGCGGATATCTTCTCGTTGCAATTTACATCGTAGATCGCGGCCGTCGACGTCTGCCTCCGTTGTCGCACTCTGAAACAAAACTGGCCAGCACGTCAGTTGCGGGACGTGAGAGTACGCACCTGCTATTTGGGTAACTGTTTAGCCGTCTGCAGTTGGATTTGTATTTCCCTGCTGTTTTTTCGGCTGATCGACCCCAACGGCCTTGTGCGGTTGGTGAGCGAGTCTATTGAGCTAAGGCCGGCATGTCATGCCGACGGCCGCTCCCTCCCCGCCGCCAAAGGCGGCGGGGAGGGAGCGGAAAGGGGGTTTTCATCACATGCTTTTTAGCTCGAGAGACTTGTTCACCCA
>JAJSAJ010000503.1 GCA_024274855.1 Planctomycetota bacterium
CCGGCTGCTGAGCAATTAACGGACAGGGCGGCGTCTGGTATTCCGCGTTCGAATCCGTGGTTTGGAGAACGTCAGCAGCCTGCGCGGCCCCTTCGTCGACCGCAGGGCTACACGCGTATTGAACCGCCCAAAGACACGATTAAATTGCAGGATCGTCTGTACTACCTGCTCCAGCCGCCTCTGGAATCCCTCACTGCCTCGGGCCGCCTTCGCTTCCCGTTCGAACCTTTCCCTTACCAGTATCAAGGGGTTGCGTTTCTCTATCCGCGTTTTGCCGCGATCCTGGCCGACGAAATGGGGTTGGGCAAGACCATGCAGGCGATCACGACAATACGTTTACTTCTGCGATCGGGTGAAATTCGATCGGTCCTGCTGATTTGCCCGAAGCCACTTGTCACGAACTGGAAACGCGAGTTCGCATTGTGGGCACCGGAAATTCCCGTTGGCGTGATCGAAGGTGATCAGCACCATCGGCGGTGGCAGTGGCAGCAGACGGAGTGGCCGGTAAAGATTGCCAACTACGAACTGTTGTTACGTGATGCCGAGTTGCTTCAAGATGGAGCGATGCATTTCGATCTGGTTACGCTGGACGAGGCGCAAAGAATTAAGAATCGATCAAGCAGCACGAGCCAGGTTGTCCGATCAATTGACCGGACACGCTGTTGGGCGTTGACGGGAACGCCGATCGAAAACAGTCCCGAGGACCTGATCGGGATTTTTGAATTTCTGTTACCTGGTTATTTAAGAAGCGGCATGGAGCCGCGCCGCCTGGGGCAAGCCACTCGGGACCACATGTTACGTCGCACGAAAGACGTCGTCATGACCGATCTGCCTCCGGTTCTTTACCGAGATGCGGAGTTGGATTTGTCCGCTCCACAGTACGATGCATATCAGACCGCCGAAACGCAGGGGATTGTGCGACTGACCGACATGGGGCCGGGGCTGACAATCCAACATGTGTTTGAATTGATCCTTCGTTTGAAGCAGATCTGCAACTTTGACCCCGCGTCGCAAGCCAGCAGTAAACTGGAACGATTGGAGGCCGACTTGGACGAGGTTGCGGCCAGCGACCAAAAGGCGATTATCTTCAGCCAATGGGTCCACACGCTGAAGGTGCTGGACAGACGTTTGGCTCGGTTTCACCCATTGGAGTATCATGGAAAAATCCCGACCAACAAACGAGATGCGGTGATCCAACGGTTTCGCGATGATCCAACTCATCGTGTGTTGTTGATGAGCTACGGTGCGGGCAGCGTCGGCCTGAATCTCCAGTTTTGCAGTTATGTGTTCCTGTTCGACCGA
The DNA here is from genome assembly GCA_024274855.1 of Planctomycetota bacterium. GTDB lineage: Bacteria > Planctomycetota > Planctomycetia > Pirellulales > Pirellulaceae > JAJSAJ01. Next base: position 1,303 of record JAJSAJ010000503.1, read on the forward strand.
TGGTGGAATCCAGCGGTCGAAGACCAGGCAATCAACCGTGCGCATCGCATCGGTTCGCAGCGTCCCGTGACAGTCACGCGCATGCTGACACTTGGGACTATTGAACAACGGATTCACGAAATCCTCGAAGAAAAGCGTCAGCTATTCGCGACGGTGTTCGCGGAAACAGGAACACCGACCAATAGGGGTCTGTCTCAGGAAGAGATCTTCGGACTGTTCAAACTGCCTGCCTCGCCGGTTCCCGATGCACGTGCGGCCTGACGTGCGTTGCGACCAATGAGGATTGCTCCGATGGTCGCTCGGTTCATGGCCTTCCGGCGGATGGTCTACGTGAGGCTGTTGTATCGTAGTCGTCCGCGTACAGACCCCCATGGGCTCGCCCCATGGGTGAATCAG
>JAJSAJ010000504.1 GCA_024274855.1 Planctomycetota bacterium
AATTGTTCATCGATTTTCCCAAGCGTATTTGCAGCTTGCCGGATTGTCATTCGGGCCTGGTTCAACGCCTGTTGAGGTTGTGACGCGATCTCCGCTTCCATCCGAGCCAACTCGCCCTGGGCCAATGACGTCAACGCGTCCTGGACTTGTACAAGTACGTTTCGTGCATTCTCAGGATGCTTTTGAAGGAACTGGTCGATCGTCTGATGAGCTTTGTTCCAAAGCAGATCGCGATCCGCGGGTTGAGTGTTGAGTGCATGCTGTGCATACGTTCGACTCAACTCGATCACCAACTCGGAGCGTTCCTTCTGCTCTAGATTGGGGCGAGCCAACGATTGGCGGCAGGCGAGTTCCGCCAGGCTGAATAGACGCCGTTGGCGCAGTCCATCGAGCAGCTGCATTTCGATGGACGACTCGGCATGGGCGGTCAGGCCAGGCAGCAGCAGGAGCAGCGTCAAGATGCGGCTGATGATCAGCCGGTTTCCACTGCCGTGGGACGCGACCGCGTCGATCGTCTGGCATTCGAGATGCCGTTGCGTATTCGTGGGATCGATTTCGGGCATGGTCAGGCAACTTCCAGCGACTGGTTCGTTCGTCTCTTTTGGCAGCTTCTAAATCCTGACGGAAGCCGCAAACTGAATTTCTTCAAAGCCGATTAGCCGAGTGATGTCATAGATATCAATAACACTGCCCAGAGGGATCTCCGGGTCTGGATGAAGGATAACCGGTGCATCCCGCTTGATCTGAGCGACGGCCTGCAAGCGTGTGCGCACCTGTTCGAGATTACTGACCGGTACATCGTTGATGCGCCAAGCGATCTGCCCGTTCATTCGCACCACGCGTATTACGATTCGATCGAAGTCTTCTTCGGGTGGTGGCGGTTGATCCGGCTCAGCCGTCTCGGTTCCGGCGACTGCAGTCAAGCTGCTTGGAAGCACTTGTTCGGCGATACGGAAGCTCGATGTCCAAATGAAGAATACAAGAAGCAGGAAAACGACGTCGATCATGGGCGTCATTTTTATTTCCACTTCCTCGCGGCGATCAGTATATGGAGATGGCCTCCGCATCAGCGAACGTCCTCCGTACGATAAACGGCAAATGACACGTCCCAGATTCCTGCCTTGGCACATGCCACCATAATCGGCTCGACGAATCGGTAAGGAGCGTCGCGATCGCTCCGAATCCGCACCTGCACGTTCGGACCAGCATCCTGTTGCTTGTCGTGCAATCGCGAGACCAGTTCGCCAGGGGCAACCTTGCGTCCCGCGAGCAACAGGGTCCCATCTTGCAGCACATTGATGGTCAAACGCGGAGCATTTTGATTCGTATCCGCCGTGCTGCTCTGTGCCGTCGGTAGGGGCAAGTCGAGTTGAACTTCTTGTTTGGCAAGGTGACTGGAGACGAGAAAAAATATGATCAACAAGAACACGACGTCAATCATGGGCGTCATGTTGAAACCAAGGCTTCCAGAGTGCAAATTTGCGGGCACACGCATCGAGGCGTCTCCTACGTCGGCGGAAGGGGTGGAGAGTTAGCCCGTTTCTTGGTGGAACGCCTCCGTTTTAGCGGTGTAAATACGTGTTGGGCCATGTAGGCCGCTTCGGCAACCAGCTGATCGACTCGATTACGAAAGATGGCGAATGCTCCGAGTGACGGGATTGCGACAATCAGCCCACCGACGGTTGTCACCAGTGCTTGGTAGATGCCCTCAGCCAAGTCAGCCGCACCGGCCGAGCCCTGTGTGGCCGCGACCTGTTGGAAGGCAAAAATCATGCCCGTCACGGTTCCGAGTAATCCAACCATCGGGGCAATGTTGCCAATGACCGACAGATACTCGATCTTGCGGAACAGTCGCGCTGATTGCTCCGCCGTGGCATCTTCAATCGCCTTTTCAATGGCTTGCCAGCCCCCTTCCATTTCCGCGATGCCGCTGAGCAAGACGAATGCCAGGAAGCTCGGCTTACTGCGACAGGCCTGATCCGCTTCTGTCACCTGCCCGGCCACGAGCAGTTGCCGTACATCGTCTCCCAGGCCATCCGGCATGAGTTCGGAACGCCGGATTGTCAATAAGTGTTCAATGACCAGGTAGGCGGCTGTTAAAGAGAGCACCAACAGCAACAACATGATCAGAACGCCGACCCAGCCTCCAGAGAAGACGATGTCGAAAAAGCCCTTCGGTGTTGGCTCGACCGGAATATCTGGACCAGGTACGGCGGCTCCCATCTGAGCTGACGCGGAGCCGGCCAACAGCATGACCATGCCGCTCCCAATCACTACCGACCAATGATGAATCTTGCGAATCAAGTCGCGCTCCTTCTGACTGCGGCCAGAGCCGTGTTGAATTTCGAAGTTGGCACAAACCCGGACGTGAACGCCGGAAGACAAACTCTCCGAAAATGTACTAGGCTTTGCCTCAAAACGGGAGGGCGAGGCTCCTGCCGAGCCGTTCTGGCCAACAAAACAAGAGGCTCAGCAGGAGCTTCGCCCTCCCGAAAACACTGCTTCTCCGAGTTTTGAGCCAAAGCCTAATCCTTCTAAAACCTGTCAAAAAACGAGTGTGGCATCGAAAGAGCCCTGACGTTGGAGACTCTGCCTGGCATTCTTGTTACGAGACGCAAAACTATTCGAGGCGTTGCTTGGCAATACTCGCGAGCGGATGATCGGGATACTTTTTGACCAACTCGTGATAAACACGATCGGCCCCCGCCACGTCACCTGTTTTTTCCAGTTGTTCGCCCGCGGCAAGCAAAGACTCAGCAACCAACCCATGACACTCGGGAAACAGAATAGGTAGCCGCATCCATGTCAAAGCGGCCAATTCGTGTTGTCCCAGCCTTGCCTGGCCGCGCGCAAGAACGAACCACGGGCCGGCTCGCAATCGTTGCTGAACCTGTTCAATTCGTCCTTGCCAGCTTCGGCATTGCGGCTGCGTCAATGTGACCAGTCGGGTTCGCCAGAGCTGCGTTTCAGCGAGGATGGCGACGCGAGGGTCGGGATCCGAAGCTAAGTTCCGCAATAATTGCAACGCTTGATCTCTCTTGGCTGTCGACAACAGCCAAGCGGCACCAAGTAGTGCAGCAACGCTCTGTTTGGGATCGTTCATCCATGTCTGAGCTCGTCGATCGAGCGATTTGGAAATCGGTTCTGCTGCCCAAGGCAGCGGAATCGCATCAAAAAAGGCTGTTTTCGGATCACTGCGAACAAGTACCAGGAAGGTCTCGCATGCGGCCTCGAATTGGCCGTCGCTATAGTCGCAGCGGACCATCTTGGACAGCAGTTCGCGACGCGCCCATGGCCGACGTTCATCGCGTATAGCTCGCCGGTAGAGCGTAGCTGCTTCCGCGAATCGCCGCTCTGCCCAAAGCCGATCGGCCATTTCTTGATCGTCGGTCTGTTGCGTTCGGATTGCGATAATTCGGTCGGCGGGGATTTTTTCATGCCGTCCGCCGGCTACTTCAAGCGTGAGAACACTTCCTAGATAGTCGATCACGCGGCCCGTGCGCCGAATTTCGCCCTTCCCATCCGCTCGCTTACAGACAATCGTATCGTCGGCCCGAATGTTCAGGGTCGGAAGTATCGCGGACAGGACTAGTATTGCCGGCAGAGCCCGTGTCGCGGCCGAACAACCGGCCGCCTTAGCGAACTTGGGGCAGACGCGTGATGTCAATGTACGCATGCTGGCCTCCGTTCTGCTGAGCCAATTGGACAAGGAAATTGTTTCCATTTCGGTAAGCGCCCGCGCCAAACTCGATCGTGTTGATCATAGCGCCAATACGTGTATCCAGTCGGTGAATCTCCGCCAGCTCGCTTGGTGATAAGCGAGGTTCAGCTGCATCGGTCAAAAAGAAGATCACATCGGGGCGCATTCCCAAGGCGAGTTTCAGAGCTTCCATATGACGCGTGCCTCCGGCTGCAACAACCGCGTGGACAAAGTTCTGAGCGAGCCGGCATGTTGAATCGTCTCCATAAAGCATCTTTGGAGGCTGTGGAAAACGGGGATTGAATACCGTCGATCGGTCATTATAAAAGATGATTTGAAACTGGTGCATACTGCCCAGATCGTCCAAACTTGCTGTCAGTTCTGCTTTGGCTGCTGCCATGGGCCGCCCGCCATAATCGGCCATGCTGGCTGACCGATCGAAGACGTATACGAATTTTGTCCCGGTTCCTTCAACCCCAAAAATGCTCGTTCTAACCTGATTACCATGGAGACGTCCCCCTGAGGGACGTGATCCGGTTGCGAAGCCGGAGGCTGATGGGAGCTCCATGCCCGCTTGACTGCCAATCGTGTCGGAAGTGCGGGTCGGAAGCCTACCGGCAAGATCAATCGGTTGTTGTTTTCGGCCTGGCAGTGCTCTCAGCGAATCGGCCGCGGATTGAGTTGTCTGCGTGGTGCTTTCCGATGCTTTATCCTCTTCGCCGAAATACTGAGTGGTCGTCCCGCTGTTGTGGGCCAGCACAATACCGCCCTGTCGAGCAGGCTCCATAGCGACTCCGCGATAGGTGACACGAACGAATCCCGCCAGCAGGATCAACAACGCTAAATGCAGAGAAATCGACAAGGCCCACGCGGGAATACTACGTGATGAATCGGGGTGTTGACTCCACGAAGTCCGTATGGGGCGATTTTCCGGCACCCGTAGCTTGGGGCCACAGCCGTTGGATGGGTAAGCGTCTTTCACAAGCACTTGAGCCATAAAGGATTACGACAGACCATATATTCCAGTCTAGCGCGTTCCGGCGCGAGCGTCAACGCGGATTCGCAGCCGCCTCCGGCACGGAGCAACTGGGCGCAACTGGCGATATGCTCTACGCTTGGGGAGTTTGCCCAGGGCAGTGAGGCTGCCAGCCAACTCCGAGCGACCGCTCGGCCATCGATAGCCCGCTCCCGCTGGTCGCTCAAGTTGGTTACCCGTTGACGATCTTCAATATCAGTCGCCCATCGTTGGGGAGCCGGACTTAATCCGATGAGCCAGTTGTTAGACCCAGCGACGCTTCAGGTTGTGAAATTTCCCCACCCTACATTGGGCCGTCTATCGAAACCGGTTAGACGCGTTGATGCTCGATTGCATTCGACGATTCGGCGCATGTTCGAACTCATGTACCAATCCAATGGTGTCGGATTGGCAGCCAATCAGGTTGATTTACCACTCCGGCTTTTCGTTGCGAATCTCAAGGCGGATCCGGAGGAGGGCGAGGAGATGGTCTTTATTAATCCGGTTATCAGCCGCCCGAAGGGATCTGACGAGGCAGAGGAGGGGTGTCTGAGTTTGCCCGAACTGTACGGCAATGTGGTGCGGCCAAAACGTGTTCATGTGCAAGCTTATACGTTGAGTGGAGATGAAATCAGCCAGGATGTCGAGGGAATGCTTGCTCGAGTCATCCAGCATGAAACGGATCATCTGGATGGTATCCTTTTTCCTGACCGTATGAGTGTGACAGGACGGCTTGCCATCGAAGTAACACTTGATGAGTTTTCGGCTGAGTTCGCCGGCAGGCGCGATCTGGGAGAGATTCCAAGCGATCAGCAAATCGAAGCGAGGTTGTCCGAATGGGAACAGCACTATTGCTGACAGGCAGGAAATATCGATGCGATTGATCTTGATGGGAACCGGCCCATTTGCCGTGCCGACGTTCGCGGCCTTGCTCGATTCCGAGCACGAGGTGCTTGGGTTTGTCACGCGGCCCGTCGAACCCCCTCGTGGACGTCGCAAGGGGCCGGTAAATCCCGTCTTCGATCTAGCGGATCGTGTTGGTGGACCAATCTGGATGCCGGAAGATGTGAACTCCGACTCGGCTCAGTGCCAATTGGCGGATATGGCTCCCGATCTGTTGGTTGTTTGTGACTATGGTCGAATTCTGGCAGCCGATACGCTCGCGACCGCTTCCTTGGGCGGCGTCAACCTGCATGGATCGCTATTGCCCAAATATCGCGGTGCCGCGCCGATCAATTGGGCCATATGGAACGGCGAAACCGAAACGGGTGTTTCCGTGATTCACATGACACCCAAGCTGGATGCCGGACCAGTTCTAACAACAGAGCGAACGGCTATCGACCCGCATGAAGACGCTGTGCAATTGGAAGAACGTCTGGCGGTGCTCGGTGTCGAACCCGTTTGTAAGGCGATCGAAATGCTTTACACCAGTGATCGGTCGCATGTCCTGGGAACGGTTCAAAATCTAAGTTGCGCCACCAAAGCACCCCGATTGAAGAAGTCCGATGGATTGGTCGATTGGCGCCAGAGCGCGATCCGAATTCACAATCAGACGCGGGCCCTCAAGCCGTGGCCTGGCACCTTCACGGAATGGACTGGAGGGAAACGGACGATTCGGCTGATTCTTGATCAGGTATCAGTGCTTACGACTGGCGAATGCTCGCCCCATGCTTCCCCCGGCGCGGTGATTTGTGCCGAGGATCAGAGGCTTTGGGTGGCGACAGGCGACGGTTGCCTTGCTTTAGACAAGGTCAAACCGTCCGGCAAACGGCTGATGTCGGTCGCGGAGTTCATGCGTGGCCATTCGGTCCGCCGCGGCGATCGTCTTGGTACTGCGCCTGCTGATCATTCGCCAGGCGGAATCTGAGGCTGATCGTCGCCCGGCCCGAAATTGTCGTCCAGGAACGTGCTGTCAACCTGCGGCTCCGATGGTTCGCTGTCCGGGGTCGAAGTAGCCGGGCTGTTAGCAGATTCGGGCGTATCCTCTTGACTCGCCGGTGTGGTTGGTGCCGGTGTGGTTGGTGCCG
>JAJSAJ010000505.1 GCA_024274855.1 Planctomycetota bacterium
GGCGCAGGATCGGCTTTCCTGATTGCGACGAAAAGCAACATCAACCAGCTCACAATCCCATCGGTTGCAAACGCCGGAGCTGCTGATAAACGCACATTGTGACGATTCCGTGTCTGTGCCTCTTGTAGCGACTGGCAATACCCAGCAAGAGATACTTCATTCTGAACGCTCAGTCTAATCTCCCTCCTTGAAGCGGGGGAGTTATTTCAGAGTCAATCCTTCAGTTTGTCATAGTCCGGATTTCAGCCTAACCAAAATGCGACAAAGACAAGTGTCTTCCAGCCATCAAATCCCTAGCGGATACGTCTCGCTGTCCGCACCTTACGCAATCAACCGTCAACAACGTGCTCTGGCCGGGACATCGTGTCCCATGGCACCCAAAAATCGATGAAGTATCACGATTCGACCAAAGTTCAGAACCATCAACAGCCTCAGTACGCCGCTAGCGGCCCTGGTCGCTTCTTGGCAGGCCTTCAGGCGGTCATTCCGAAGGCATTTACCGAGTGGGGATCTGCACGCGTTAGAGGCAAACCTCGCGGCTCTGGTGCGGCTGGCTCGGTGTGGGGAGGGTTCTAGCCAGGGGAGTTGATATCGCGGAATAAGTCGCGATGGCTTTGGACGAAAGATAATCCCAAGTCACACATCTCTGCCACTGGCCACTGCGAATGCTCAAAAGCACCAGTGATCTCCGCAATCTCAGGAAATCTAATTCCGAGCAGCCGAACAACTCAAATCCTAACAGCTCAACTCGCGCCAACAGGAATCTCTCGATTGAAGAAAACCGCAAGTCGGTTGGCAGGGGACATCCTTCGCTTGCGTTCGCTCGAGTTCTTTTGCTTCTTGGACGGAGCCCCAGATGGTCGGCCGCCAGGTGTCATCTGTCGGACAAGATCCAGCGTTCGAATGGCTTTCGCGAAGCGGTTCTGCGCTACCTGTTTGCGCTGTAGAATGAAACGGTTCGGAGGTTCCGGGAAGCTGGCATCCGTCATCTGCAACTCCAGCCAACAAACCATTATTCGTTGGGCGGCCATTCGTTCCAGAAGAGGACTGTCGGCAGACACAAGTTCTGCCTTCATTTCCGCAAGCTGCCGTTGGAGAGACTCCCGCACCAACGCATTACCCTGACAAATCGCTGCGATTAGAGCCGTTTCAACATGCAACCCCAGGTCACCAAGCCGTTGCCAGATTTCAGGATGGTTATTCAGTGTGTTTCGCAACTCTTCCAGAGCATCACGGTGGCCTTGATTGGCCAGATCGACGAGGGCGTTCAGGTCCTCACGGGTTGGCAGAGGACTGCCATGATTGGCTTTCAAAGTCATTCGCATTCTCCAATTGCCCCGATGCTGGTAATAACCGCCAGCAACCAAGGATGCTCGTGTAAAGTCGCCCACATCGCAACAAAACCCCCGGACATCATCCGCCAGATGTTGAAGCTCAGCATGTAGCTCGCGAACCTGGTGCCTGTGACGATCGAGTTTGTCGCGGCGCATTTGGTCGATACCTGCCGCAAGCTCACCAGCCAGTCCGCCGCCACAGTACTCTGAAACTACGCGATTTCCAACGCGACGCGATCGATAGTAATACCGGCGATTTCCTCTCGTTTTCCAAGCCATCAAAAATTGCCCCACATCCGGAAGACATCACCCGGCAAAGTCACGCTACAGACTGGATCCGTTCCCAGTCCTCGTCCGAAAACCCCTCCTGAAGAATTTGATCCACACTTTCAAATGCCGAGCGTTTTGTGATTTCGATGTCAGCCTCAATGTCAGCGTTCTGACTCTCCTGGCGAATCATCATCGCATGCGTTTTGAGAATCGCCATTGGAGATTTGTCACTGTAAGGCAAGACTTCCATCAGTAGCAGCCGACGAAAGCTGGCGGCCGTTCGCCCGGCCTCTGTGTTCAAATCAAATGCGTCGGATCGCTTCGGGTCATCGGCGAAGGATCTGACACGCGGAATCAGCTCTTCCAGAAAGTCAGCACCAGCAAAATATGCGAACTTTCTCAAAACAGCTCCGAGCGTTGGAGGTTTCAAGCACCGTGGATAATTGATCGCTTGGTTACGGATCCAACATTTGCAATCATAGCGGCTCTCGACATCGAAGAACAGCTTGCCAAAGGCCTCGATCACAGGGACCGGAACTCCAGAACGACGTTCTATGTCGTGGGGATCTTCGCAAGCCAGCAGTCGCGCCTCCAGAACCGCTGTGTCGACGTTTCTTCGAAAGCGGATCTTCAAGGCAGCATCAATTGCGTCAAGCCATTTTTTAGAATCAGCATCCTGGGGCTGTTCAAGCCCCCGACGCTCACAGATGAAGCTAAATGCTCGCCAGATCCACCGATCGTGATGTTTGGGGGACGGTTGACGCCTCACCTGTATCAGTGATCTGGCGCGCTCCCAACGCCACCGAGGCGATAGGAACGGATCCACGCGATCGAAGTCGGCTTGGTGACTGTGGGTCTTTTCGAGGTTCGTTGCTGCTGAGGTGTACGCTGTCATCAGATGGATTTCCGGCGATGGGAAAACGGACTCGTTCCATTCGGGAATTTTCCCAGAAGCTGCGTCCGCTGAAAAGGGCAATTTTTCCAGTATGGCAATTGACCACTGCCCATTGAGTCGGCCGTACTTGCAAAGTGCACTGGTTTTGCCCCCC